>NZ_JASJXN010000027.1:0-60445 GCF_035018705.1 Undibacterium sp. RTI2.2
GCCGCTCCTTTCTCATCTATTTTGCGCTTCTCGCAATAAAATTACTCTCCGGTGTTTCGTTTTGCAAGAACCTCAGTCAGCATATTAATTTGCAAGAGATAGTCAGCCACCATAATACGGCATCGGTCGTATAATGCGACTCTGTTGTGTACATCTCTGGTGGTTTCTTATGTTGGCGCCTTCTTCCCCGATCAAGTTCAGAATTTTTTCCGTTATTGCTGGCGTAGCTTTAATTACGCTGTGCGTCTTGTTTTATCAATCACTGTCAAATAAGGCGATTGTGCCGGACGTCACTTTTGTAAATCTGAAAGGTGAAAAAATTAGTGCGCAGAGTTTGCGCGGCAAAGTCGTCATGGTCAATTTTTGGGCGACTTCCTGCACTACTTGTGTCGCTGAGATGCCGCGTATGATAGAAACTTACAATAAGTATCACGTGCAAGGCTTGGAATTTGTAGCAGTTGCAATGAGCTACGATCCTCCTAACTATGTGCTCAATTACACGGAGACACGGCAGTTACCTTTTAACGTAGCTTTAGATATTGACGGCGCCTTAGCAAAAGCATTTGGTGAAGTTAAATTAACGCCAACGACCTATATCATCGACAAGCAAGGTAATATTCTTAAGCGTTATGTCGGAGAACCGTCCTTTACAGAGCTGCATGCCTTGTTAGAAAAAGCCTTGGCAGTTTAAAAAAAAATTGACGCCATTAAAAAAAAAGCTGCGACCTAAACGCAGCTTTTTTGTTTTAAGGATGCTTACGATCAGAGCTTTTTAACGACGACGCAACCGATCGAATAACCTGCACCAAACGAGCAAATCACACCGACTGCGCCACTGACCAAATCGTCCTGATACTTGTGAAAAGCGATGATGGAGCCTGCCGATGAAGTATTCGCATAGGTATCCAAAATTGTTGGCGATTCTTCCGCCGTTGCGTCGCGTCCAAGTATCATGCGGGCGATCAGCAGATTCATATTTAGATTAGCCTGGTGTAACCAGAAGCGTTGTACTTCAGGGATTTGTATCCCCGCTTCTTGTACCGTTGCTGTAATCGTTGCGGCTGCCATCGGACAAACTTCTTTAAATACTTTACGACCTTGCTGACGGAAAAGCTTATCGGGTTTGCCAATACCGGATTCGTCTGCACGGTTTAAGAAGCCGAAGTTGTTACGGATATTATTGGAGAACTGGGTTTTTAATTTAAGACCAATGATTTCAAACTGATCAGCGGACGTTGCCAGATCTGCGCGCTCTACCAAAATTGCAGTGCATGCGTCACCAAAAATAAAATGACTGTCACGATCGCGCCAGTTTAAGTGGCCGCTGGTGATTTCTGGATTAACGACCAGCACAGCACGCGCCTGGCCGCTTTGTATGGCACTGACCGCAGCCTGAATACCAAAAGTGGCAGATGAGCAGGCAACATTCATATCAAAACCGTAACCATCAATGCCCAATGCGCTTTGCACTTCTACTGCAATAGCAGGGTAGGCGCGTTGCAAATTACTGCAAGCGACAATGACCGCATCGACATCGGCGGCAGTACGACCTGCGCGTTCTAATGCTTGTGTTGCTGCAATCACGGCCATTTCGCACATGATGGAAGGAGCTTCGTCACTGCGTTCTGGTATGCGCGGCGTCATACGATTGATGTCTAGCACGCCTTCTTTTTCCATGACAAAGCGTGCTTTAATGCCGGAGGCTTTTTCGATAAAGCCGACGCTGGATTCTTCTAATGCAGTTACTTCACCGCTGGCAATTGCCGTCGCATTTTGTGCATTAAATTGATTAACATAGGCATTGAAACTAGCGATTAATTCTTCATTGCTGATAGATTGGGATGGAGTAAACAGACCAGTGCCGCTGATGACGACTTTATTCATTGGGACTTCATTCATCTCGATATCTTTCTTATAATAGTGTCGAAGCTGATGCACGACAAAGCGGCACAATTTTACACAAAATTGCTTAGTTTTAAGAAATTAGCCACGATAACTGATAAAACTAGAGCGCTTGTTCCAACCTTGGTGAGATCCGGTTCTTTAAATAGCTAACATTCTGCCAAGCGTATAATTTTGTATCATACAGCTAGTAACATCTGATTTGACTTGCAGAGAATTCATCGTTTGCCACACATAGAGGGAAAAGTATCATGTTGAGCGTCGCCCAAAAAGAGCAATTTATTCAGGATGGTTATTTGATCGTGCCGGACTTTAAATCTGCTGCCGAGATCGCTGCGCTGCGCGAACGCGCGGGTTTGATTGTGGAGCAGTTTGACACTGCTGAGAGCAAGTCCATCTTTACTACCCAAGAGCAAGAGAAATCGACAGACGACTATTTTTTAGGTTCGGCCGATAAGGTGCGCTGCTTTTTTGAGGAAGAGGCATTTGATCCGGACGGCGAACTGAAGCAGGATAAATCTTTATCGATCAACAAAATCGGCCACGCCTTGCATGATATCGATCCGGTTTTTATTGCTTTTTCACGTGATGCCAAGTTGGCGCAAGTGGCGCAGGATTTAGGTCTGGTGGAGCCGCAAATTTGGCAATCCATGTATATCTTTAAACAGCCAGGCATTGGTGGCGAAGTACGCTGGCATCAAGATGCTACTTACTTTGATACGACGCCAATCAGTGTGACTACGTTCTGGTTTGCGCTGGAGGATGCGTCTTTAGAAAACGGTTGTTTGTGGGCAGAACCGGGTGGACACAGAACTCCCTTGCGTGAACGTTTTATCCGTGAGGGCGATCACGTCAGCGTAGAGAAATTAGACGCGATGCCTTGGCCGGATGATAGTACAGCGGTGCCTTTAGAAGTCAAAGCGGGTAGCCTGGTTTGCTTCCATGGTTTGTTGCCGCATTACAGCGCACCGAACCGCTCTGCGGTATCTCGCCATGCTTATACGCTGCATGTTACCGATGGCCGCACTGTGTACTCTCCTAAGAACTGGATACAACGCGGTGCCAATTTACCAGTGAGAGGTTTTCAATAAAAAACGCCAGCTTGGAAATTCCAAACTGGCGCGATTGTTTTGAATTAGATTGTATTCTGCTGAATTGATAGATCGGTTGAAACTGGAGACTGCCAGCTTCAACCGATTTTTTTATTGCGCAATTAGGCTGACATCATCAATCAGGAACGAAGTTGCCACTGTGCTGCCTTCTACGCCTAAGAAGTAGACGCGGATAGTCTGACCTTTATACGAACTCAAATCAAAGGTTTTGTTAACGTAAGTACTGCCTTTATTTAAGTTGGAGTAAGTCGCCAGTGTTGCGAGTACCGTGCCACTGCTATTACGTATTTGCACTTGCAGAGTGTCATAGGCATTGGTGGTGGTCGTTTCGTCAGAGATGACTTTCAGCCAGAAGCTCAGCGTTGCCGTTGTGCTGGTAGCGGGAATCGTGACTTGCTGATAAATGGAATCCGTATGCGTGGCACCATAACCATCCATCCACGCTTTATAGGTTCCGCCATGTGCTGCCTGGCTACTATCAGAACTGACTACGCCGCTAGTTGCTGTCCATGAGCTTGCGCCGCTTTCAAATCCACCGTTCACAATCAACTGAGTCGATGCCGCCGCGTTATTAACGGTGAAATTGACTGCTGAGGATGTGCCAACATTATTGGCGGCATCGTAAGCTTTGGCCGTTAAGCTATGGCTTGCATTGCTGAGCGTAGTGGAGTTCAGCGTCAGTGAGTAAGGTGTGGTCGTGGCGCTGCCTTTGAGAGTGTTATCGACATAAAACTCAACTTTAGTGACCCCAACGTTATCGCTTGCCGTTGCCGACAAAGTGATGGTGCCGCTAGTACCGCTCTCGGTCGCGCTGACAGTCGGCGGAGTGGTGTCGCTAGTCGCATTGCTGACCGTAAAATTGACTGCGCTGGAAGTGCCGACATTGTTCGCCGCATCGTAGGCTTTGGCGACCAATGAATGGGAAGCATTGCTCAGTGTCGTGGAGTTTAACGTCAGGCTATATGGCGAACTGGTGGCAGTGCCTTTCAGAACGCTATCGACATAAAACTCAACTTTGCTGACGCCGACATTGTCGCTGGCGCTGGCGGATAAAGTGATATTGCCGCTGGTGCCACTTTCAGTCGCACTAACTGTTGGCGGCGTTGTATCGCTGGAGCCACCGGAGCCTGTGGACTGCGTTACCCACATCGGTGCAGACCACAAAATATTGCCGTCATCCTGAGTGATTTTTGCATAGTAAAAATGCTCGCCGACTGCTGGTGTGATGGTCGTTGTGGCAGTGCTGGACAATTGTGTGACCGTGCCGTTACGTCCAGGCACACCCTCGTAAATTGCTACCGTTGCAGCAGTACGTCCCGTGCTGCTGGCAAAGTTAGTGACCAGAGTTAACGCACCGGTATTGGTAAAGCGCTCGCCCATCAAATGGCCATTGGCAGTCAAGACCAATTGGGAATTTTTATCCATCGTCGCAAACACACGGCGCGCCTTTAATGCAGCCAGGAAGTTGGCTGTGTTTAAGGTCGTTCCGGTTGGTAGCAACACGCCAGTGCGGTTGGTGTAAGAAGCACCCCAGTTAGCACAGTGGTTATCTTGATCTGTGCTGAAGGCAACGTGATAACCAGCTTCCAACGCTTTATTACAGGCCGCTTCGTAATTGCTACGGCTAGTTTCGGTCTCGGTGGTATTGGTTGAGAACGCAGAAGTGTTCAGCACTTCGCACATTACCATCGCCTGATCGCCATCAGCGGTATAGCCCAAATCAACGCCACCGGCGTTGAACTGGCCTGTAGCTGCTGGATGATTAAATTGGCCGATCCAGCCGCGTTGACGCATCAAAGTATACAGCGCGGCATAGTCACTTTTTGCTGTGTAGGTGTCGCCAATCAACTGATTGCTGCTGTTATATTCCCATTCCAGTAATTCGTTGGAATTGAAAATATTCATATGGCCGCCATTGCTAATGACGCCCCATTCCATACCATAAATAGCCAAGAAGTTTGAATGTGCAGAATTGAAGCTGGTCGCCGCCGTTAGTCCAGATTGATATAGATTTTTTGCAGTCGCTGGTACAGCAGAAGCATTGGTGCTGTCAGACCCATCGTACATATGATTGTGTTCCGAGGTCATCAAAAAATCCAGACCACGGTTCAACGCATATTGGTAAGCATCGGTCGGACCAAGCGCAGCAGATTGCGGATTTTGTGCGCCGGTACAAGAGCTCAGAGCGCCACCACCATCGCTATGATTTGTCTGACTATGCAAGTTACCGAAATAGACGGTGTACGGCAAACTGCTTGGTGCCGTAACAGCCAAAGAACTAACTGTACCGCCAGAGCCCATTGTACTAAGCGCTTTAGCATTTGTGGTCACGGTGCCGTTAGCTTTTACCTTGGTAGGTAATGCCTTAAAATTTGGCATTGATGGCATTACTAGCGTCCCTACCTGCATAGGCCAGTTCTGGGTAACGATTTCGGTTTTGGACTTCGCTAAGACGCTCTCTACCAATTTATCTTGTGCGCTATTACCAGAAGCCAACGATGCAATACTTGTCGTATCATTAGATGTTGCAGTCAAACGTACTTGGTATAAGCCGTCAGGTAAGCTGCTGGCACCATAGCGGCGACCCGTCCACAATACTTTAGTAGTGATAGTTTTTTTCAGGAGTTTTTCTACACCGTACCAACGATCAACAACTTTACCGGCCGGGTTTAATAGTTCCAGACGCCAGGTAACGGATTGCTCTTGTTGTAGCAGCGGAAATTCAAATTCCATTGTGAAATAGCGTGATTCATTGCCAGTACGCAAACTGGCATCTGCACGAAAAGGTACATGTAAGGTAGCGTCAAATTCATGATGATCGGCGTACGAGGCAAAGGCGCTATCGCTTGCCGCCACACCTAAAGCGAAGATCAGACTGAGTTGATAAGCGAGTGATTTTAAGTTGATACGGTGATGGAAATTATTAGTAGAGTTATGCACGAGTTGTTTCTCCCTTGAGATGGCTAATCAATAAGTCCGATGTGTTCTGGACCGAATAAGTTAAGTAAATCTGAAGCAAGTTAATAAAAAAACTGCAACAAGATTGCTACGGTCAGAAGGGAAGGACAACATACTTCGCTGCAGACCTATTCTTGTTATTTTTGTGTTCTACATCTTTTACTTTTTTACATCACTAATACGACATCAATATGGCTTACTGCTTTGTCCCTATCGCTGAGCCGATAACTGACTCTAAAGCTCCTCCAACAACGTCGACGCCAAAGTTCTACGAACAAATGCCTGTTTTTAGATTACGTGCTGTCTTTCGTGAAAAAGAATTTCGCAAATCAGAAAAAGCAATCGCTTGCGCAAACGATTGCTCATTAACCGATGAGGAGGAAATCAAGTCAAGGATTTGGGGTTTTTTTTAATAAAAGTTGATGCAAACCGTTGTTAAATAAAAACAATTTTCTAAGATGCACAGATTTATTACTCGTTAATGACAGTTATTAAGTGCTTATTAGTCGCTAAATTCAGCAAAAAATCGTTTACATGATTATTTTCGAAGAATTAGCAGATTTTTTTTGAGTGATTTTTGATAGGAGATTTACAAGCAATTTAGGCTTGAAGTTAGCAAAAATTTTTCGCTGTAAATGATGCTTAGAGAAATGGCAAAAAAGATATGGTAATGATTGTCATATGGTCAGACTAAGGGATAGAGACAAGGCTGTTGAGCAAGTATATTGGTCCACGATTTATTCGGTTGTTGCATGCCTAAATTTTATGTGCTGCGCTATAAGTTCTAAGATATAAAAAAATCGTTCGTCACGCATTACAGCGCGACGAACGATTTTTTTAGTATTAAGTTTGTGAAAAATTACGGCTCAAACATACTAGCCCTTCAACAGTTTCAACTGTGCCTCAACATCTTCTTTAATTTTTTTAGGTAATTCTGGTTTAAAGCTCAATGCTTTTTCAAATGTCACAATCGCTTTGGCTTTGTCGCTTAAAGCTTGCAGACATTGACCCATGCGATAGTAAGTATAGGATTGCGCGTCAATAGCGAGGGCTTTCTCAAAAAATGTGATGGCTTCTTTGTGTTTGCCTTGCTCTTGCAGATTTCTAGCCATACCATAAAAGCCGCCTTGCTTATCCGGGAAGCGTTGTTGTGATTCTTGGAACACGCGGCTTGCATCCGTATATTTTTTCTGCTGCACATAATTGCTGCCCAGGCTTTGTAGCAGGTTGGCTTGCATACCGCTAAGTTCTTCGGAGTTGGCCGTATTAACTGACAAGATCGCCGCTTCTGCTTTGCTGAATTTTTCGTCTGCGATATCCAGCTTGGCTTGCATTAAGGTACTGGCTGCCGGGTTAATTTTGGCTGTCTCTGCGATGAGTTTTTCAGCTTTGCCTTTGCCGCCACCAGCGATACTTGGCGCTTGCATGTAGTACTCCATCAAGGAGCTGCGTGCCTCTATGTTTTGAGGGTTAAGTTCGACTGCTTTTTGGAAGGCATGACGTATTTTGCTAGCGTAACCAATCGCTGACATAATCCCGCCGCGCATGGCCTTGGTGCCTAACACTTCACCCAGACTTTCCTGACAATCCGAATTGCTTGGATTGGCGTTAATACATTGCTCAGCTAGCTTTGCTGCTTCGTCTAAACGACTTTCTTTACCCTCGATTAAAATCAATTTGGCTTTGGCAATTAATGCATCTGCATTATTCGGCTCGACGCTGAGTTTTGCGTTGGCGACACGCGCCACTTCATCATATTTTTTTGCTTTAAATAAAGCCAAATAGTCGCTGGCAAGTGCGGATTGGGATGCCAGTGCAGACAAGCTGACGGTAAGGCTTATTGCAAGGCTGGTTGCGAGGATAGCGGCAGAAGATCTTTGCATGAAAATCCTTGATGTCGAATTGTAATGGACGTGATACCCGTGCAATGCTTAAGGCTTGGGCATACGTAAAAATGAAGCCACGACAATAACGCGATCATGCTCATTCAGGTTGACGTTTTATTACTAATATTACTAATATTTTTTGAAAAACTAACGCCGCTAAATATCATGGTCTTTTAAGTGAAAACGTTTCTAACTTAGTTCCTTACTTAGTTTTCAACTTCGTTTCTAACTCACTGATAGTACGCTTTCCATATGATGCTTGTTCACCTGAAATTAAACTACCTCCAGCAAAGCCGGGGGGGTATCTCATTAAATTAGCTTGCACTAAAACAACTCTCATTTAAAATCTCATGTGGAGATCTCCAGGTGAAGCAAATTCATTAATCTAAAAAATTATCCGGTAAATAAGAAAGTTGATAAATTATGGCTAAGCCCAAAAACCTGCCACGTCGTCAAATGCTTCAAGGTATCGCTGGCAGTGCCTTTCTCACGTCGTTTGCGAGCGCGTCGCCAGTCATCAAACTAACTTATCCGTTTGAGTTACCCAAAAAAGCAGCTCCGATATCACTAGAGCAAGTCAGGTTATTGCCCTCACCTTATTATGATGCTGTAGTCGCCAATAAGGCTTACTTACTGCGCCTTAAGCCAGATCGCTTTTTACACAATTATCATCAATTTGCCGGATTGCCTGTAAAAGATAAAGCCTATGGTGGCTGGGAAGCAGACACCATTGCGGGTGAAGCTTTGGGACACTACCTTACGGCACTCTCGTTGATGTACGCGCAAACTGGCGACAGCGAGATGCGTAAGAGAGTGGACTATATTGTCAACGAACTAGAACTTGCGCAAAACGCTCAAGGCAGCGGTGATAGTGCGGGCTACATTGCCGGCTTTATGCGCAAACGAAAGTCAGGTGAGATCGTCGACGGTAAAGAAATTTTCCCTGAAATTATGGCGGGAAACATTCATTCAGCGGGATTCGATTTAAACGGATGTTGGGTGCCTTTCTATAACTGGCACAAACTTTTCGCGGGTTTGCTTGATGCTCAATCTTTATGCGGCAACACCCAGGCATTACCGGTGGCACTCAAACTCGCTGCCTACATTGATAAAGTATTTGCTGCCCTCAACGATGAACAAGTGCAACAAGTACTTAATTGCGAACATGGCGGTATTAATGAGAGTTTCGCAGAACTATATGTACGCAGCAAAGATGTGCGCTGGCTAAAACTGGCAGAGCGTCTCTACCATAATAAAACCATGGTACCGATGCGTGAAGGTCGTGACGAACTAGCAAACTTGCACGCCAACACACAAATTCCTAAGTTAATTGGTCTCGCCCGTCTTGCTGAAATTACTGGCGAGCGCGGTTATGAAAAAGCCGCTATCCAGTTTTGGGAAAGTGTGACCCAACATCATAGTTACGTCATCGGTGGGCACGGTGACCGAGAATATTTTAACGCGCCAGACACCGTGCACCAGCATATTTCTGAACAAACGTGTGAAGCGTGTGGCACCTACAATATGCTAAAGCTGACGCGCCACCTTTTTAGCTGGCGTCCGAATGCAGCCTACTTTGATTTTTACGAACGCGGTCATATCAACCATATCCTTGCGCATCAAAATCCTAAGACCGGCATGTTCACCTACATGACGCCGCTGATGTCGGGCATGCCGCGCGAGTTTTCGACAGAAGAAGACAGTTTTTGGTGTTGTGTGTTATCCGGTATGGAAAGTCATGCCAAACATGGCGACAGTATTTACTGGTCACATAAAGACTGTTTATTCGTCAATCTGTATATCCCTTCGAGCCTGAATTGGCGCGAACAGGCGGTCAACTTGACGATGACAACACATTATCCTTTCGAGGGCAATATCCAGCTGAATCTCGACAAAACGCAAGAAGCAAAACCATTTGCAATCGCCTTGCGGATACCCGGCTGGGCCAAGGATTTCTCGTTAAGAGTCAATGATGAAATCATCAAGCCTTCTCTGCAAAATGGCTATTGTTTGATATACCGGCGCTGGAAAAAGAACGATAAGATACGATTACAATTACCGATCACCATGCGTTTTGAAAACGCGCTGGGACAGCCAGCAAAAGAAGATGAAAGTATCGTCGCATTTGTGCGTGGACCACTTGTGATGGCAGCGGATCTCGGCGCAGCAGACAAAGACTACAAAGGGCAGGCACCAGCATTGGTAGGTGCGAAGTTATTAGAAAAAATCACTCCGGTGGATGGCAGCAAAGCGCAATATCAAAGCACTGGCATCATGCGCCCGGAAGATTTGCGCTTGCAGCCGTTTTATGCGATGTATGAGCGACGCGCAGCAGTCTACTTTAATCGTTTTACCGATGCCCAGTGGTTAGTCGCGGCCGATCAATATCACAAAGAACTGGCAGAATTGAAGGCGATCGCAGAACGATCAGTGGATATCATGCATCTGGGCGAGATGCAGGCAGAACGAGATCATCAACTGGAATCAGCTATCTCTTATCCGGTTTCTTATCGTGGCCGCAATGGGCGGGATGCGCGCACAGGCGGATTCTTTTCGTTCAAGATGAAAGTAAAACCAGGTAAGCTGGAATTACAAGCAACTTATTGGGGCGAAGAACGCAACCGGCGCTTCTCGATTTTGGTCGACCAACAAGAAATAGCTAAAGTTGAACTTAATGGACGCCAGCCGGGTGTATTTTTCGATCAAACCTATACTATTCCTGAAGCACTCAGTGCTGGTAAATCCCATGTGATCGTCAGGTTTCAGCCTGAGACAGGTTACACTGCTGGCCCGGCATTCTCGTGTCGGATTATGGAGATTAGCAAGCTGAGGGCTTAGAAAAATCACTCTTCGTCGCCATCATTTGAGTATCAAAAACTCTAACCTGCTTTTACATCAAGACCTTTCAACACAGCGGCACAGAGAACAGCAAGAGAACAGCAAGAGAACAGCGAAAACCAACCTTTCTCTTGCTCTGTTGTTACTCTATATCTATGTGCATCCGTGTCACTGAGCCTCTGTGGTCATGGGTTTCAGTTTTTGCGTAGATCCCAAATTATGGGACAGCGTTTAGTTTATGATCTTTGACGTTATTTTTGATCAATCGATTTTTCGTCTTCAGAATGTTGCTCCTTTGTAGTTAGCTCACCTACAGTTTCTGCTGCACTACTATGTGTTTCTTTCGGCGGTAAGAAGAAGTCTCTGGTGCCTGACAAAAACCGCTTCCACAGCATTTTATTCAGAGCCCGGCCTTGGCCAAAACTCACGCGCTTAGACCGTAAGGCAACCATCATCGCGAGTGAAAAACTCACACCTAAATTGGTCAGACCTACCAATAAAATACCTGAAAGTGAAGTGAGCACAACTTGCCAAGGCATATGGTTGTCCATCGCCACGAGTGCAAAAGCAAAGTTAGCACTGGAGAAAGTGATGTGGCGAATATCAATCGGCAATCCAAAGAACACGCCCAACTGACCGATCGTACCCAACATCACACCGAAGAAAAAATTACCTGCTAACGCACCAAGATTATTGCCGATATAGTTGGTCATCTTATGCAAGCGTGATTCGCCCAAAATCGCTCTTAACCAACGTAATTGGCGCAAGCGTTCTGGTATGCGCGAATACGCTGCTTTATTATCGTAATAGCCCGAAATCAATCCAGACAAAAACAAGCACACGCCGGCAATTGCCGCATGCGGAAGTGCCAGACTGTGGATAGGATCAATATCCTGCAGTAAGTGGTGGGCTTTATCGACCGTCACCATGTGATGACCAGAGATCGCAAACCATGCCCAGGCAATCGCAAAGGCAGTCGGGATCGCAATCCCGACGTTACCGAGAATCGCAATAAATTGCGAACGTAGTACTTGTACAATCAGCTCGACCAGTTCATCGAGTTTTTGCTTGCCTTTATCAATTGATTTGGCGATGAGTGCAGCGGTCATCGCAGGCTGTTTGGTCGCAATCGTAAAGTGCAAGACATGCACAAACATAAATCCGAATGAATAGTTCAGGCTATATAAAACGGCATAGCCAAACGGCGCCATGATCAATTTGCCAAACAGGATTTTGATCATCGCCATAAAGCCGACAATAAATCCCGCGCCCATTGCCGAGCGCATCATTTCGTACCATTCTTTGCGATTGGTCGTGACGTAATGTTCACCGCTCTTACCAGCATGCTCAGTGACTTGCAATGACAGTAACTCGGTGTTGGTTTGGATTAGGTCCCGGATACTGCCGTTTTTGTTATCGGCTAATACCAGTTCTTTTAACAGCGCGACCCCGATCATCGCCGCAGATTTGGCGCTGCGGGTATCCAGCAGTGTTAGTAAAATCCGTAAGCGCTCGATACTTTGTGTCAGGCGTAACAGCAAACGCGTCAGGCTGACGGATACGCCTTGCATCGCTGCGGTACGTCTGATTTTGATTACGACTTCTTCACACTGCGTCAGTAACACTTCGATATGCAAACTGTCTTCGCGGCTTATTTCTTTATCGATTAACCAATCACTATGACCAACAATGTAATCGTTGATGGCGTCGTTCTGGCGTAAAAACGGCGATTCAAAACGTTCTATATCTGGATAATTTCTGACCAGTTCTGCCTCTAGGCCAATCGTAGTGATACGGTAAGACAAGACTTGTACGGCGCTGAGTACTTCTTGCGTCATTGCGGCATAGATCGGACGTGGGTTGGAGACTCTAAAACCCAGACTCATGAATAACTCTAGCCAGACCTCGTCACTGACACCCGATACCCAGCGATAGTCGTTGGCATTATTAAATAGTTGACCGAACAAATCTTTAAGGTAGTCGTCATTGACCAGCGGCGGCAAAAATTTCTCTGCCAATTGATGCCAGGCGGCGCCCCAGAATCCCTTGTTTTGGGTAATGCCAGTGTCAGTAAACAGATGTACCAATTTGCGGGTCGTGATCACTTGCGCGATGTATTCACGCAGGCTGCGCGCCCAATCTGGATGTTGCTTTAACAGGTAGCACAGCGCACGGATATTGTCGGTAGCTTGCCCAATATTGTGGACGCGAGGAGGGCGTAGCGCTGCGACCAGATCACGCAAACAATCTATATCTCGATAGAGTGGATCTTGCTGTCTGATTTGAGAGATGCGAATAAGGATGCTGTCGATAGACAATGTTTTCTCCATTTCTTTCTTGCGGATGAGCTTTGTCGGATTCTATGTCATCTTGGCACGATTGCTTGTAACTAAGTGCCGATAATTATGTGCGGAAGTAAGCTCAGGGATGAGTAGAGAGCGGTCGCGAAACCAGTAAAAGTCCTAAGGATACAGTCCGAATTTTTCTGTACGCCAAGCTTGCAGCTAAGGGATGCGACGTCTGTCTATGTTCGCTGCTGCCAGTATTTTTATGCTATCTGATTTAATCTGTCCGAGCCGGTTTTTTCTAGTATTTTCAATATACTCCCCTATTTTTATTGAAAAATATGCCTATTGTCCAATGATTCTTTGGGCAAATTAAATATACTTGATCCGAGTATATGTTGGCGACCGTAGCAATTTTCAAGCGATACTTGCTAAATAATCGCATATTGGCACCTCAATTACTAGGCAAGTTCCCTCAATCTAGTCTACATTAGCGGTTGGTTCGTTGACAGAAAGTTTGTGTTGGATAATCTTTTGCTCGTAATCGCCGCCTTGTTTTTGGTGGTGTTGAATGGTTTTTTTGTGGCCGCCGAATTTGGGTTGGTCAAATTGCGTCAAACCAGAGTGCGCAGTATTGCCAAAACCGGCGGCGTGCGTGGACGCTTACTTGGTACCGTGCATCAACATCTGGATTCTTATTTATCGGCCTGCCAGCTTGGTATTACGCTGGCGTCTTTGGGTCTGGGTTGGATAGGTGAACCCGCGTTTGCCCGCTTGCTGGAGCCTCTGCTGGTTGCCGTTGGCGTCGTCTCGGTAGAATTGATTCATGGCATTTCCTTCATTTTTGCCTTCTTCGTCATCTCCTTTTTACATATTGTGATTGGTGAACTGGCGCCAAAATCGATGGCGATCCGTATGCCAGAGACCGTATCGTTGTGGACTGCACCCGCGCTGTATTTATTTTATTGGACGATGTACCCGGTTATCTGGGCGCTCAATGCCAGCGCCAATAAAGTTTTGACCTGGGTTGGCTTAGATGCCGCACATGGTGGCGATACACATTACTCGCCGGACGAACTAAAGCTGATTTTGCGCGGCAGCCATGGCAGTAAAAAACTGACGCCAGATGAGTGGAGCATCATGGCGCAGATGCTGGATTTTGGTGATCTGGAAGTCTCTGACCTGATGCGTCCATTTAGCGAAGTAGTGGCGATGTATAAGGACAAAACCTTGGCGCAGAATATGGAAACTGCGTATCGCAATCGCTTCAGCCGTTATCCGTATCTGGAGGCAGATGGCAAAACAGTCCTTGGTATGTTGCATCTGAAGGATTTATTTCTGGCGCAGCAAAGCGGTAAATCGTTAGATGAATTAACCAGCCATTTGCGCTATGTAGAATTTGTTCCGCCGACCATGCCGGCATTGGAATTATTCCGGCGCTTTCGTAAAGGTGCGCCGCATTTTGCGATCGTCGGTTACAAAGACAATAAGCCGCTGGGCTTTTTGACTTTAGATAATTTGCTAGGCGCTTTGGTTGGACAAATCCGTGACGAATTCCGCTTGAATGAAAACGATTGGGTCACGTTGGACGACGGTACTATGATGGGCAAAGGCAGTTTGCCTTTGTTTACTCTGGGCATTGCACTCGGCATCGACATCGATAGCGAAGAGGTCGAATCTATCGGCGGTTTAATCATGCATACCTTGGGCGATTTACCGATTGAAGGCCAAAAAATTGGTTTCCCACAATTTGATGCAGTAGTGAAAAAAATGAATGGCCCACGGATAGTGCTGGTAAGGATTTATCCTAAAGAGCTCGTCGAGAGCACATAAAACTGGTGAATAAATCTGGCGACGCTGCAGTAAAAAACTATATGTAGAAAACTATATGTAGAAAACGTCATATGCCATTCAGTGGGATTTTTAAGTAGCTAATCCCGTTTTCTTCCGCTATCGGAAAAGCACCAGCGCGGATATTGATTTGCACCGACGGCAAAATTAATATTGGCATCTCTAAACCCGCATCGCGCTTGTTGCGCATTGCTACAAACGCGGCCTCACTGATGCCGTCATGTACGTGAATGTTATTAATCCTTTGCTCGGCCACACTGGTTTCTAAGCGGATTGCGCGGTTGGTCGGTGGGTAGTCGTGGCACATCATGAGGCGTGTCGATTCCGGCAGCGATAATAGTTTTTGGATGGAGCGATACAGTAAGTGCGCATCGCCACCCGGGAAATCGCAACGCGCCGTGCCGACATCGGGCATAAATAAAGTGTCGCCGACAAAAACCATATCGCCGATCTGGTATGCCATATCTGCTGGGGTGTGGCCAGGCACATATAAGGCCTTGGCGGTCAAACTGCCGATCTGGAATTCTTCATCCTCCTCAAACAGCACATCAAATTGCGAACCATCAACCGCGAAGTCCGGTTCCAGATGGAATAGCTTTTTAAATACTGTTTGTACCTGACGGATATGTGCGCCAATCGCAATTTTGCCGCCTAACTGCTGGCGCAAATAATGTGCAGCCGATAAGTGATCGGCATGCGCGTGGGTTTCTAATATCCAATCAAGCTGTAATTGCTGGCTGCGAATAAATTCCACAATCTGATCTGCACCTGCGGTACTGGTGCGCCCGGAATTGGGATCGTAATTGAGGACGCTGTCGATCACGGCGGCATGACCGCCAGTTTTGCCTGCTACCTTATCAAAGACCACATAAGTCGCGGTGCAAGTGGTGGCATCAAAGAAGCTTTGTAATTGCACGGACATGATTTCCTCATTCCTAATGATCGGGGGGTAAATATTCTTTTGACTTACATAATATCAAATTATATAATGTAATCAAGTAAATTGTAATGAGCTGCTATGACTACCCAAACAATAGAATCAACAGAATCAACAGAGCCAGCCGGACATGCGTTTGATATTGCGCAAATGCGTGTCGCTGCGCAAGCTGCCAGCAGCACCTTGCGTGCTTTGGGCAATGAAGATCGCTTACTGCTGCTGTGCCAGCTTAGTCAGGGTGAAAAGTCTGTCAGCCAGCTGGAAGAGCTGCTAGATCTGCATCAACCCAGCTTGTCGCAGCAATTGGGCGTGCTGCGAACCGAAGGTTTAGTCGATACGCGGCGTGACGGAAAGCGCATTTATTACTCTGTCGCTGACCCCAAAGTACTGCATTTATTGCAGTTTTTGTATGACCTATATTGTCCTAAGTCCTGAATATACTCAGGGTTAGTATATTTCAATTGTCCAGGTATTATCTGGACGATCGGCATTATTTGAAGAAAATATTGGGGAGTATATTTTATGAGACTATTTTTATGAATATTGAATGGGCCGTTTTTACCCCGGTTTCTGCTTTGCTTGGCGGCGCTTTAATCGGTCTCGCCGCATCGCTACTGATCTTAATGAATGGTCGGGTTGCTGGCATTAGCGGCATCGTTGCCGGATTGTTGCGACCGGTGCGGGGTGATTGGTGGTGGCGCCTGGCGTTTGTGCTGGGTTTGCTGAGCGCGCCTTTGGTGTACGGCGTATTTGCCACTTTGCCTATAATAAAAATTGAGTCTGGCTGGCCGGCCATCATCATTGCCGGTTTGCTGGTCGGCATCGGTACACGTTATGGTTCAGGCTGTACCAGCGGGCACGGCGTTTGTGGTTTGTCGCGTTTATCGCCGCGTTCTTTAATGGCAACCATCACGTTTATGGCAGCCGGTTTTGTCACCGTTTTCATCCTACGGCATGGTTTGACCAATTTAACCGGAGTTCTATAATGCCGCTATTTTTCTCTGGATTGGCGGGACTGATTTTTGGCCTGGGACTGATTTTGGCGGGCATGGCTGATCCCGTCAAAGTGCTTGGTTTTTTAGATCTGGGCGGCGCTTGGGACCCGTCATTGGCCCTGGTGATGGCGGGTGCGATTGCGTTAGCTAGTAGTGCATTTTGGTTTGCGCGTCGACGTCAGCGTCAATATCAACACCAACATCAACACCAACATCAACAGTCGCTGCTTGGTTTGCCTATACATTTGCCGACTGGCACGCAGATCGATCGTCGTCTGATCATCGGTAGTCTGCTGTTTGGTGTGGGTTGGGGAATCGCCGGAATTTGTCCGGGCCCGGCGCTGGTTTTGCTGGGTGGCGGCTTTGGCAAAGGCGCCTTGTTTGTGCTGGCGATGCTGGCCGGCATGCAGCTTTTTACATGGTTAGAAAAACTCTACAGTGCTACACCAAACCAATCTGATCAATAAAAACAGCTTTGCTCATTTGACCCTGGCTATTTGATCCAACCTCGATGACTCTGTTTGAGTATTTTCATTAAGTCAGCCACCTTTTTAATCCCAAAAGTGCCAGTCTTTTTCATTGAAAAATGCCAAATCCTATAAGTTAAAAAAAGGCAGTATTTTTCATAAAAGAGCCAGTGATTTGCATACTGCTTATGACACCAATACTATTTGTGATGGCTGACAAGCAAAATTTGTGAAACAAGGCGAAAACGGCACAGCCATTTGAGGAATGAATGCGCCAAAGAATTATGAGCAGGTAAAGCCAGATTTTTGTACTAGATGTATTAGAGTTTCAGTTGCTGGGTTTTCTAGTCTTTTACCTCAACGACTTGCCCTCAAGTCTTGACGCGTGGGAGCTGTGAATCAAGCGATCAAGAATAGCGCCAGCGATATTCTTATTATCTAGGGCATTATGCTAGGCACTAATCGGAATTTGGCTATTAAATATAGACGATTTCGTTACAACTCTCGCATCAATTAGTTCAAAAAACGCAATGGGGCTAATCGCGGAAATTTTTTAAAAAAAACTTTCGAACAGCTAACCACCTAGAAATGAGTTTTTAAAATGATCTGCGGCTGGTCTTATCCCAAAAAATCAGACTCAGGATGACATTTTAACCGACGTTTTCATTGAATAAATCCGACCTGCATTATCAATTCACAATTCCAACCGGTCTCATGGCTTTGATTTTTTCAATCGCAATGGGATTGTCAGACAGCGGAGCAGCAGCTACCAGCAGGTCAATCATTGCGCTGCATTCAAGGGCGCCCAAAGCCAACAATTCGCGGAAGGATTTAACTCGTGTCAACACCCAGAGCATGCACGCAATAAGCCATGCTGGACATTGATTAATACGGACTTTCGCTGAAGGATAGATGTTATAACCCAAGCCCTTAATTAGTCGATAACATTCATGAATGCCATGAGCGATAGTCATCGATTCGGCCCAGGTTGCGCCGCCACCTCGTTTCATTCCAGCGAACGACGAACTTTCAAAAGCAATACATATCGGTGCGTGGCAGCGCAACCAGAGCGACATATTTGGTTCGAGAGACGTAGGAAGGCCCGCAGTATTAAATACATCTACCCAGGTTTGCTTTCCCAATTTTGTTTTTTGACCGCCTGCACCAATGGTTGCATTTACCTTACCGTCCCTGTCAAGAAACGACTGTATGAACGGCATCCCAAACGTACATCGATCAGTACCAAACATATCCTGAATACTTTCAGGATCAAAGTTATTGAACAGAAATAGAAACGATTTCGCCTTACTTTTCAACATGGCCGGTAATACTGCGTCAAGTTGGTGGGCGAGCAAAGTGACGACGACGACGTCATATTGAATTTCCTCGTTCAATCGTTCAGCCACAATCACGCTTGCCCGGTCATCATGAACGTCAATAATGCCTTTATCGCGCAGCAACTGTTGGTATCGAGCAGAGCCTGGACGGGCGATCACAGTTACGTCATGGCCACCGTTTTTTGCAAGGTGGAATGCAAACGCACTTCCAATATTTCCAGCACCCAGTACAGCGATTCGCAATAATTGTGGAGCATTCATGAATATTTCCCAGATTGATGAGCCTTTATCATATGACTGATCTCCCGGACCGTGAATAGCTGCCAGTCCAAACTAAATGTTTAATCGTCCAAACTTTTATGGCTCATTAATTGCTCGGAACAAGTACTAGTTCTGAATTCGATTGGCGTATTGACGAGGTGAACTGCCATGGATACGTTTGAAGGCAACACTGAACGCACTCTCAGATTGGTAGCCTAGTTGTTCGGCTAGCACTGAAATGGGTGTTCCAAGGTTTTGCAAATGGTCTGCGGCGATTTGCATCCTCCATTGAGTAAGATATTCGATCGCAGACTCTCCAACCGTCGTGCTAAAACTTGCAGCAAAACTCGACCGCGACATTCCCGCTACTTTGGCCAACGAATCCAAACTCCAATTTCGTCCAGGTTCACAATGAATGGCTTCCAGTGCCTTACTTAACTTACCGTCACGTAACGCAAATATCCAGCCGATGCCATTGACCGAGCTATCTAAGAGATGCAGTCGAAGTGCCTGAATTAAGAGTGACTGCGCCATATGTTCAGCTATAAGAAAACTTCCAGGCTGAGGGGTCCGCAGTTCAGACATAAGCCGCTCGAGGTAGCCGCGCAACAATGCTTTATCAGTTTCGTGATGAAAATGAACGATTGGCGGAAGCATTCCCACTAACATGTTCGATTGCCTTCCCTCGAAGACAAAGTAAGCGCCTAGGCCAGTACACTCTCCACCGCCATTGACGACCATAAAGTTGCCATCTTCAACCGCGGATATTAATGGGAGCACGCTGATCGATTGAGCATCAAGTTTGCTACAAAAGCGAAAAGCCTGTCCACGTGGAAGTAGCACGCAATCGCCAGTATTGATGCGCAAAGGATGGGGAATACCTTCTACCTCTAGCCAACAAGCGCCATATAGAAGTGCATAACACTTGATTCCTTCGCCTGCCGGAAATTCGATCGACCAGTCGCCTGCAGTATCCAAGCCACGTGTACCGTAGCTCTGGGGCTTTAACAAGGCTAAGACACTCGATAATGCATCCATTCATTGCTTTCAAATTATTGTTTTATACGATATCACACAGGTATTTAGTGTCGACACATTTCGATCCACGAATATAAACCGGTCTTTGCAGATAGCGAGATCCTGCATAGTCAGTTCAAATGCAACTCTCAGGCGACAAACAAGCTTCAAAATTCACCGAATCAATTTCGGACGATTGCAACGGAAATACGGGCGATGAGACATATCTTCTACTGTTTTCGGCCTATAGAATAATCATCGCTAAATGTCTTTAAGATTCTAACAAGCCAATTTTTTTATAACCAATTTCAAATCAATCGGAATGGAAATAAAAACCACTTCAAATCCTTAGGTGAAGATTAAAAATGAAACGACTCTTTATCCACTGTTGGGTAGTCATTTTGGCACTAATCACTGGTTGCAGTGTTTCTACACCCTTCAAATGGGTAAACGGTGAATTACAAAAAAAAACGATTGGAGCAATTGAAAATGATCAAGTCCTCGTTGCAATCACTCATGCCAATATTGACCCGGATAAACGCGATCTTTTTAATGCCGGTGCGTATCGGGTTCTCGACAGCCTGCCTTCTCAACCCGGATTGCTGGGTTATTCTGTGCGGCGTCAACTATTTGGTGACGAAGTATGGACTGCTACGGTTTGGTTGGACGAGGAATCAATGTTGCGGTTTGTTCAATCGCCTGCACATGTTCAAGCTGTTCGAGAAAGTCGAAGTGCTGTACGAAATATTCAATATACCCGCTTGCTTATTAAGCGCAGTGACTTACCGCTTTCTTGGGACGTGCTGCTCAAATCATCTGATCCGCAGCATAAAGAAACCAAATTGGATTCGAAATAAAATGACGCTGGCGCAAACAAGTATTTGGGGTTGTCGTAATTATCTTCGCGTGAAAGCATGGCTAAAATGATTTTTTTATACCGCCAGCACTTTCCCGAGGACAAAGTAGCCAAGGCCGCAAATAATATTAAAAATTCTTGTCGTTAATCTTGTCGTTGATCGGGTTAACACCTGCATTCTAGGGCCGAGTGCCGTATCGCCGAGCTCTAACGTAATTTGGACGAGGTTTCTGACCTAACAGTTCGAAGCAACTGTCCCTTGCGGGGGGAGTCAAATTTCTATTCAGCGCTCCGGTTGGAACAATGAAAAAAAATTTTACATGGCGGACGGTAAATCTTATGCCAAAACTAACTCAATGTCTGGATCTGATAAGGACTACAGCACATTCCCGACTATCATAGCGCCCCTTAATTCGATTGGTGGTCGAGCTGAAAGGCGGGCGAATTTGACTTTGCGTGACCACTTGGTATTATATTAACCGCCGGCTCAGGGCAAGATCTGGGCAGTCGAAGTAAAACATCAATGACGGCAATCCGCTTTTGGCGGCAATGCATTCTCCAATCAGAAGAAATCATTTCTTTACCAATCGATGGCCTAATTGAGTTGCAAATGGGTGGCACTTTTGGATGAAAAAGCACAGCATGTTTAAATTGAAAATTAATGGCTGTTTTGATGCAAATACGCACTGTTCACTTGACTCTATTCACATGCTCCAGCTTATTGCTTTGATTATTGGTGTAACCGTTGGCGCAGTCATGGGCATGACTGGTGCGGGTGGTGGCATTTTGGCGGTACCCGCGTTGGTTGAGGCAATGGGTTGGCAAATGCAGCAAGCTATGCCCGTGGCATTGTTAGCCGTCACTGTTGGCGCTGCGGTGGGTGCGGTAGAGGGCTTTCGAAAAAATCTGGTGCGTTACCGGGCTGCATTACTGATGGCCTTGATTGGTATGCCCTTAACCTCTATCGGTGTATTAGCTGCCCAGCGCTTGCCACAAGTCTGGTTGATGGGTTTATTCGCTGTGATTTTATTTTTTGTGGCGATCCGATTATTCAGCCGAAGGATTAATCCCGCTGCCGGTCAGCATTCACCAACCCGGGTTTGTATCAACAGTAGCACCGGGCGTTTTGAATGGACCTGGATTACCAGCGTGGTAATTGCCTCAATCGGCGGTATTGCAGGTTTAGTCACGGGTTTGTTGGGCGTTGGCGGCGGCTTTGTTATCGTCCCGATGTTGCGGCACTACACCAACCTCAGTATGCATGGTGCGATTGCGACTTCCTTATTTGTGATTGCTTTAGTCGGCAGCGCCGGGGTAGGTAGCGCTGTACTACATGGCGCGGTAATCCCTTTGCAGTTCACAACATTTTTTGTACTGAGTACGATACTTGGCATGCTGCTGGGCAGACGTGCTGCCAGATTATTCAGTGAGACGATGATACAAACTAGCTTTGCTTGTTTGTTGCTATCAGTTGCCTGTTTGTTTGCTTATAGAGTGATAGTTTTGCTTTAAGTAACATACCTCGCAAACCTAGCCAAGCATCGCTAACGAGTGGTGACGTCTAACTTTTCATCCGTTAAAGTTCAAGACTTCTAAAAATATTTCACCCCGCTTTTTTAGCAAGATACAAGGCTTCGTCAGCCTTGTTCAAGAGGTCTTCGCCACTAGAATTTTTAGTGTTAGAAATCGCAATCCCGATACTGGTGGTGATGATTCTGGAGTTGCCATCAATATTGAAAGGAGTCGTCATTGCCTGGATGATTTTTGATCCTACAATTTCACTTTCTTCCTGGCTATTTAAACCTTCAAGAACAATCACAAATTCATCACCGCCCAAGCGCCCGACCATGTCGGTCTGGCGGATGCAGCCTTTTAATCTGAACGCAAATTCTTTGAGGACCAGATCGCCTGCGTGATGGCCAAGGGTATCGTTGATGGATTTAAAACGATCAAGATCAAGAAACATGACAGCGATGGATCGCTTGTTTCGTGTTGATCTGGCGGTAGCTTCCGCTAATCTTTCGTTGAGTTGGTTACGGTTGGGTAAGCCAGTTAAGGTATCAAATCTTGCCAGCGCGAGAAGTTGTGTTTCTATCGCTTTGGCATCGGTAATATCATTAATTAATGAATTAACGCCGATCACGTTTCCAGCCTCATCGCGTTGCGGTGCATAAGTCGCTTTGTAATGATTAAAAATCCCGGAGATACTGATTTGTAATTCAAACTCTGTTTTTTCACCTGCAAGCGCAATCAGAAAATGCTCTGTGTGTAGTTGCTGAATTGGTTCGCTTAGCAATGACAAGACAGAGCGCCCGCGTATCTCTGCAAGTGGCAGATTAAACCAGGCTTCGTATGGCCGGTTCACAAATTGAAAGCGATCTTCTTTATCGATAAAGCTGACGAATGCCGGGATGTTGTCTGCAATCGCACGCAACAATCCCTCGCTGGACTGCTGCTTTAATTCCGCCTCTTTACGATCAGTTACATCAATGACCATGGTATAAAAACCGACCGTAGAACCATCAAGATTAACGTCGGGCACATATTCATATTGCAGATATCTGGCGAGACCTCGCTCGGTGGTAAAGCGCTCAAAAGAGACCGCTTTTCCTTTCAGTGCTTGCTGGATATTTTCCTTCAATTCCAGATACGGCGTTTCGCCGAAAACGTCTTTGACCGTCTGGCCTATCATCATCTCAGAATTTAAACCTGGAATCATGTTGTAGAACCGATTGCAGAATTGATAGCGTTCATTAGCATCAATATAACCAATCAGTGCCGGTACATTGTCCGTAATAGTTCTGGTACGTTTTTCGCTCGCAGTTAATTCTGTCTGAATGCGTTTAAACTCTGTAATGTCCTC
The DNA here is from genome assembly GCF_035018705.1 of Undibacterium sp. RTI2.2. Classification (NCBI taxonomy): domain Bacteria; kingdom Pseudomonadati; phylum Pseudomonadota; class Betaproteobacteria; order Burkholderiales; family Oxalobacteraceae; genus Undibacterium; species Undibacterium sp. RTI2.2. The sequence goes on from NZ_JASJXN010000027.1 coordinate 23,566, forward strand.
AACCAGTACAAAAAATCCATCAACCATTCCATCGGCGTTAACGTCCGGGACATACGTCACACGATCCCATTCAGCATTGCCATTTCTGTGCGCCTGACGTTCATACCGTGTCCAGTCACCGTTGAGGACTTGATTGATAAACGGTTTATTTTGATTGTAAAAAGCAGGCTCCATCACTTCTTTGATGGTCTTGCCAATGGCTTTTTTAGCAGAGATGCCAAACAGTTTTTCAACTTGTTTATTGACGAAGGTATATTTCTCGTTGTAGTCAATGTAGCCGATAAAGGCGGACATATTATCTGCGATTAATCGTAATTTATTTTCACTTGCGACTAAGGCGGATTCAGCCAGCAACCGTCTGGCCATGGCATCGTCAAAAGATTTAGCGAGTTCTCCAATCTCATCCCTGGGGTAGCTTTTTGGGCGTAACTTAATATCAAAATCAGTGTCTGCGTTAATAACTTTATTGCGTAATTTCTGTAACGGCGCTAGTTGCCGATACATAAACCACCAGGCAAGTGGCAATAGAATCACTAATAAAGTTATGCTGACAAAAATAGCGCTGCGCTTGACTTCTACGATGGGGCTAAATGCTTCCTCAGACGGGTAGACAGCGGCAACAATCCAGTCCACAGATTTCAAGCGTTTGAAAGAAAATATCGCATCTTGTCCCTGCCGTGTAGTGGACATAGTTGTCCCTTCAAATCCATTCAATGCCATGTCTAGCGAGTAACTTTTACCGGGAATATCGCTGGTGTTCTTTAAGATACGTGACTGGTCTGGGTGAGTTACAAAAAAGCCTTTAGCAGTTACGATATAAAAATATCCTGTAGCACCAATTTTCTCGGTAGCAAAGTTGGCCAAAAAACTGTCTTCAGTCAATTCTATGGTGCCCAATAAGGTCAAGATCATTTGCCCCCTAGGATCAAAAATAGGAACGCAGATCACGACAATTGGTCGTCCTGAGACACCACTTTTTAACGGTGATGAAATGACGACTTTGCCCTCTGCAATCGATTTCTGAAAATAGTCTCTGGTCGAGATATTTAATTTTCCGCGGGTTTCTGGCCTATCCATATTTGCGATTAGGTCTCCTTTGAGGTCGAAGATCGCAAAATTATCAAACAAGCCGTCGAGGCTATGTTGTTGCTCAAGAAAACTTTGTAAGTTGTCGTTATTCCTCGGCACTGAGCCAAGGTCAACCGCCAGACGGATTAAGGTGCTTCTTTTCAATTCAAATTTTTGATCTATCTCATCTGCGGTGTTTTGTATGAGACTTGACTGACGAACGTCGATGACTTTTTCTAAGGTTCTTTCAAATACGGATATAGAGAATACGGTGAGCAGGGCAAATGCCAGAGTAAAAAATAAGGCGACTGCCAAGGTTAAACGAGTTTTTACACTCATATCGCGCACTCGAATATTCGCTAATAAAGTCATAAGAACTTGTCCCGTGAGAGTTACCTTAGAAAATCATATTAACATTCACATACATAGCTAAACTGCGATTTCTAAACCTAAGTGTTACAAACTTATAATTAGGTGACTCTTTAGTCTTGTCGCTCTGGTGCATCTGCTAATGTATCTGCTAATGTATCTGCTAATGTTCCTGCTGATGTTTTTGCCGATGTTTCTGCCAATTTTCTGATTTGTTTTCGACGTAATAAAAAATATACCGCAGGTACCACAAACATCGACAATAAAGGCGCGGTGATCATGCCGCCTACCATCGGTGCGGCGATACGTTGCATGACCTCTGAGCCTGTGCCTTGCCCTAACATGATAGGCACTAGCCCGGCAATAATCACCGCTACCGTCATGGCTTTTGGTCTTACCCGCAACACCGCGCCTTCACGAATCGCATCTAATAAATCTTGCTCGGTTTCTTTGCCGATATAGACGCGAGCATCCCACGCTTGTTTAAGATAGAGCAACATGATCACGCCAAATTCTGCCGAGACCCCAGCCAAAGCGATAAATCCTACCCCGCTGGCAACGGATAAGTGATGATCAAGTAACCAAAGCAGCCAAATCCCGCCAGCCAGTGCAAACGGTAAGGTCGCCATGATCAGTGCGGCCTCATCGATACGTTTAAACGTCATATACAGCAGCACAAAAATAATCAGTAAGGTCGCTGGTACTACCACTTTTAGCTTGGCGGTGGCGCGTTCCAGATATTCAAACTGACCGGACCAGGTGACTGAATAACCAGCGGGTAGTTTCACTTGTTTGGCGACTGCTTGCTGCATCTCATGCACCGTCGAATTTAAATCACGGTCGCGGATATCGACATAAACCCAGCCCGACAGGCGTGCATTTTCACTCTTCAACATCGGTGGTCCATCGTTGATGCGGATCTGAGCTACATCGCCTAATTGGATCTGCGCGCCGCGTTCGGTCAGTACCGGTAATTGGCGTAATTTTTCTACCGAGTCACGTAGCTCGCGGGGGTAGCGAAGATTGATAGGAAAGCGTTGTAAACCCTCGACGGTTTCTCCAATATTGTCGCCACCGATGGCCGCTGAAACGATGCTTTGTACATCCGCGATATTTAAGCCATAACGAGCTGCTGCATCCCGGTTGATATCGATGTCAATGTAGCGGCCGCCGTTTAAACGCTCTGCTAAGGCAGAAGAAACGCCTGCTACATTTTTGACGACGCGTTCAATGTCTGCGGTAATGCGATCGATTTCTTTTAAGCTAGCGCCAGCAACTTTAATACCGACCGGACTCTTGATGCCGGTAGCCAGCATATCGATACGGTTTCTGATCGGTGACACCCAGATGTTAGATAAGCCGGGGACTTTAACGATGCGGTCTAGTTCCTCTATCAACTTGTCGGTGGTCATGCCGGCACGCCATTGATCACGTGGTTTGAACTGTATGGTGGTCTCAAACATCTCTAAGGGCGCGGGGTCGGTTGCTGATTCGGCACGTCCCGCTTTGCCAAAGACGGTTTGTACTTCTGGCACGGTCTTGATCAGACGGTCGGTTTGTTGCAGTAATTCGGATACCTTACCGGCACCAATCCCAGGTAGCGCAGAGGGCATATACAACAGATCACCTTCATCCAGCGGCGGCATAAACTCACCGCCCAAACGTGATATTGGCCAAAGAGTCGCAACGACGACTATGGCGGCAACGACCAGAGTCGCTTTGGGTGAATGCAGCACCACATCCAGCAAGGGGCGGTAGAGTGCAATAAAAAAACGATTCAGCGGATTCTTTTGTTCATCCGGAATTTTGCCGCGGATCAGATAACCCATTAGTACCGGAATCAGTGTCACCGCCAGCACGGCGGCAGCAGCCATGGCATAAGTTTTGGTAAAAGCGAGCGGTGCAAACAAACGTCCCTCTTGCGCCTCTAGCGTGAACACAGGAATAAACGACAACACAATAATTAAGAGCGAGAAAAAAAGTGCGGGACCGACTTCTGCCGCTGCATCGCCGATGACCCGCCAATGTTCCTCGCCGGATAATTTTTTGTCCGGATGGGTATGGTTCCAGGCCTCGATATGTTTGTGTGCGTTCTCTATCATTACTACTGCGGCATCCACCATGGCACCAACAGCAATCGCGATCCCGCCCAGTGACATAATGTTGGCGTTCACTCCCTGGTAATACATGACCGTAAACGCAATCAAAATACCCATCGGCAAAGTGACGATAGCGACTAGCGCTGAGCGCAAATGGAATAAGAAAATCGCGCAGACCAGCGCGACGACGATAAATTCTTCTATCAATTTCTCTTGCAAATTATCGACTGCACGCTTGATCAGATGCGAGCGGTCATAGGTGGTAACGATCTCAACCCCAGGCGGCAGGCTGGCTTTTAATTGTTCTAATTTTGCTTTGACGGCCTTGATGGTTTCTAAGGCGTTTTTGCCGGAGCGCATCACAATCACGCCGCCTGCGACTTCGCCTTCGCCATTCAGGTCGGCAATGCCACGCCGCATTTCTGGTCCGATCTGGACACGCGCTACATCGCCTAGCCGCACCGATACACCAGCGTCGGTGGTAGTCAGAGGAATCTTACGAAAGTCATCCAAGCTTTTGAGATAGCCAGAAGCGCGCACCATGAATTCGGCCTCACCAAGTTCTAATACCGAGCCACCGGTTTCTTGGTTCGCTTTCTGTATCGCCTCTACGATTTTGCCGTGGGGGATGTTATACGCACGCATTTTGTCAGGATCGAGTTGCACCTGATATTGGCGCACCATGCCACCGATACTGGCGACTTCGGATACGTTAGGAACGGATTTTAATTCGTACTTCAGAAACCAATCCTGGAAGGCGCGTAATTGCGACAAATCCATCTTGCCGCTGCGGTCTATCAGCGCGTATTCATACACCCAGCCTACGCCGGTAGCATCAGGGCCAAGCGAGGCTTTCGCTTGCGGTGGTAAACGCGACTGCACTTGATTTAAGTATTCCAGCACACGTGAGCGTGCCCAGTACATATCTGTACCGTCTTCAAATAATACGTAGACGAAGGAGTCGCCAAAAAACGAATAACCGCGTACCGTCTTGGCTCCCGGTACCGAGAGCATGGTCGTGGTCAATGGATACGTCACCTGATTTTCAACGATCTGCGGTGCCTGACCCGGGTAGCTGGTGCGGATGATGACCTGTACATCGGACAAGTCTGGAATCGCATCCAACGGTGTGCGTGACAGTGACCAGATACCCCATGCGGTCATCATCAAGCTTGCTAGCAATACCAGAAAGCGATTTGCGATAGACCAGCGGATTATTTTCGCCATCATTTTTTGGCTCCTGATGGAAGTTCAGGCACAGTCGTTGTCATTGCAGCGTTGGCAGAAGCGTCGCTCATACGGGTCGTTGTCGCTTTCAGGCTAGCTTCTGAATCGACCAAAAACTGACCCGAAACAACCAGCTTTTGCCCGACTTGCAGTCCCTTGCGGATTTCGGTCTGACCATTGGCCTCCATTCCGGTCTCAACATCCACTGGCATAAACTTGCCGTTATCCTGAGCAATCATCACGACCGAGCGGGTGCCGGTCTGGATGATGGCTTCTGTCGGTACCAGCAAAATATTGTTGCGCGCGTCGGAATTAAATTTAATGTTAGCGAACATGCCCGGTACCAATTGAGCGGAAGGATTGTTCAGTTCAATACGGGCTTTTAGCGTGCGGGTCGTCATATCGACTTGTGGCAAGATCGCGCTGACTTTCCCTTTGAAGGTTGTGCCGGGTAAGGAGGGGGTGCTGGCTTCCACCGTATTACCCGGACGTATCTGCGCTAGACTATTTTCCGGAATATCAGCATTGACCCAGATCGTCGCCAGGCCGTTGATGCGGAACATCGGTGCGCCTGTCATGACGGTCATCCCTTCGCGTGCGGACAATTCTGTAATGACGCCGCCGACCGGCGCTGTGATGGTGATGCGTGGATGCACCTTGCCACTGGTTTCTACCAAATGGATTTGTTCATCACTCATGCCGGCCAGACGCATACGTTGTTTAGCGGCCTCTAGTAATCCCTCTATGCCGCTCGTCTGCATTCGTTTTACTGTCAGAAATTCTTCTTGCGCTGCAACCCAGTCCGGCACATATAATTCGGCTAGAGCTTGCCCTTTTTTAACCATATCCAAGGCCGCGCGGACATACAGTTTTTCAATAAAGCCATTGCTGCGTGCCTGCACTAGCGCCACTTCACGTTCGTTATAGGTAACGCTACCGACCGCGGCTACTGCCAGGCTCAGATTGCCTTTGACCACTGGCGCGGTACGTATCCCCAAATTCTGCTGCACTCGGGGACTAATACTGACTGAGTTTTCGCTACCACCATTGCCGTCGTTGCCGCCATTACTATCGCCATCGGCATAGACCGGCACCAGTTGCATATCCATAAACGGTGACTTGCCCGGTTGATCAAACTTTTGGGTGGGAACCATAGGATCGTGCCAATACAGTACCTTTTTATCCTTAGCTGGAGCTGCTGCCATCGCTGTATTTGTCGGGGGTGTTGCGGTGGCTTTCATGCCTTGGCTGAGGCCGAGACGATAGAGACCAAATCCTGCCAACACTCCGATAGCAACGAGTCCTGCGGTGAGGAGGATGATGTTTTTATTTTTCATTGGATATCCTTGTTCATGGACTGAGCCGAATGGATGCCTGGCAGTTCGGCAGGAAATAGAAAATTCAGTTGTGCCCATAAACGGGCAGTGTCGGATTGAAGTTGCAGCGCTTGCAGGCGCATATCAAGCTCATTGCGACGTGCAGACAAGAGTTCAGATAGGCTGGATTTGCCGCCCCGGTATGCCGCCATCGTGGCTTGCGTCCGCTCAATTGCCAACGGGATTAATTCGCGCTCATAGCGGGCGACGCGCTCAAGCGCCGTTTGCCATTCATCTATGATTGCTTTGGTCTCGGCGACGTGGGCACGCAGCATTTCGTCACGCTCGGCTTTGGCTTGTTCGACCATCGCTAGTTTGGAAGACAGCTCGCGATCCTGGCGGTTCTTTTGATCCCACTGAAACGGTAGCGATACGCCGACCGACACCATATTTGAATAGGCAGAACCACGTTGCTGAAAAGCGACCTCGACAGACCAGTCCGATTTTTTATTCGCCTCTGCCAGTTTGACATCGGCTTCGGCCAGCTCTGTTTGCCTGTTCAATACTGCAATCTGTGGATGATGGGCGAGCGAAGTGTCTAGCGTTGATTGATCCAGACGTATGGTTTCAAGCTGAGGTTGCTCCGCTGAGCTCAGCTCTGAGTTAACACCGGTCCAACGATGTAACATCGTCTTGGCGTTGCGCAGTTTGCGTTGAATGTCGCTGCTGCGGTCATTCGCCATACTTAGCGCACTACGGGCGCTAAAGATATCTGCCTGGCTGCCGCGACCAGCGCGATAATTTCCTTCCGCCGCATCGATTTCAAGCTTGGCTTGGGTTGCTTGCTCTGCGACCACGACAGCCATGCGTTCTGCATAGTATTGATCCAACCAGGCAATCGCGGTATCGCGTTGAATAGCGGTAATGAGGTTGGATTTTTCTGCCAGCGACTTATCGGCTGCCCGGTCATAGCGTTGGGCGCGCAACTGGCGCTTATCGCCTCGGGTCAGTTCTTGCATCACACCGATACGACGCATGGTCATAAAATCGCTGGTCAGGCTGCCACGGTCAGGGCCGTTGACGGGCAGATTATCGATGCCGGCTTTTAATACTGGATCAGGTAATTGTCCTGCCGCGATCGCCATTTCACGCGAGGCAGTAACAGCTAAATCCTGTGCAATCAGTTGATGTGACCGGGCGACCGCAAGTTGCTGCGCTTGACTCAAAGTTAGCTGCACGGTGAGTGGCGCAGTCTGCGACGTCATTGGCATAGTTAGTGATATATCCGCGGCCTTGACGTTGAGTGACGACAGCGTAATCACGAACACGGTGATTATTTTGCCGATTTTTCCGGCACGGGATAGAGTATTGACCAGCTTAGAATGATGGTCAGCATTAAGGCGCGCAAGTAAAGGTACGCAGATTGGGAAAGACATGGAATCTCCAGAGAACGATCAACGGCACTGTCGTCAAAAAGACGTACGGCAACAAGCTAAGCGATCTGGAGATTTAAATGCGGAAACAGCAATTGCGGATAGCGATGGGCGGCGCGGTAGAGCGCATTAGCAATAGACTTTGTGGTTCAGGTTCTTGCGGGAATTCTGCGCTATCGATGATTGTGAGCGTCAGCACCAATCCGGCCATTATAAAGGCAGGTACATCCGGTGCTATTGGCTTATCCAGCGATTGTTTGCTGAGTGCATCTTCTGCGTGGGCGTGGCACAGCGCTGGTTGCTCGCTGTCCATACCTTCGCAGTTCAGCATCGGCATAGTGCTGACGCTTTTGCTCATGCCACTCATACCGTTCGATACATTACCCATCATCTTGCCAGGGCAGACATACGACGCCAAAGCAAGCTGCATAAACAGCATACTAAACAGCGTTAGAAACGCTGCAACCAGGCGAGATGGGCGAGAGAGTTTCACAAGTGATGTCACTGATTGTTGGTAGTTAAAAACTACCCTATCCCATGTGCCTGTTGATCAGCGTGGTACGAACTACGCACCATCGCGCCGACTGCAGCATGCGCGAAGCCCATTTTATAGGCTTCTTCTTCAAACATTTTAAATACATCCGGGTGTACATAACGACGTACTGGCAGATGGTGGCCGCTTGGTGATAAGTACTGGCCTATCGTCAGCATATCGACATTGTGGGTACGCATGTCGCGCATGACTTGCAGAATTTCTTCATCGGTTTCACCCAGACCAACCATGATGCCGGATTTGGTCGGGGTATTTGGATGCTGCTCTTTAAAACGCTTTAGCAAATTTAATGAGTATTCATAATCCGATCCCGGACGCGCTTCTTTATACAGACGCGGTGCGGTTTCCAGATTGTGATTCATGACATCGGGTGGTGCTAGGTTCAAAATTTCTAGTGCACGATCCATACGACCACGGAAATCCGGCGTCAGAATTTCTATTCGGGTTTTAGGTGAGAGTTCGCGGATCTTGGTAATGCATTCTGCAAAGTGGGCTGCACCGCCATCGCGCAGATCGTCACGATCTACTGAAGTAATGACGACATAACTTAATTTGAGCTGTGCAATTGTTTTTGCCAGATTGAGCGGCTCGTTGACATCTAGCGGATCTGGGCGGCCATGACCGACGTCGCAGAATGGGCAACGACGGGTGCATTTGTCGCCCATGATCATGAAGGTTGCAGTACCTTTGCCAAAGCATTCGCCGATATTGGGGCAAGAGGCTTCTTCACAGACCGTGACCAGATTGTTGGCACGCAGGATGTCTTTAATTTCATAAAAACGTGTCGTCGGCGAGCCTGCTTTAACCCGTATCCAATCCGGCTTTGGCAAACGTTCCATCGGGATAATCTTGATGGGAATACGCGCGGTTTTGCTCGCGCCTTTTTGTTTTTCGGTTGGATCGTAGGCGGGAGCCAGAGTAGAGACGGGAGTGTTTTCTGTTGTCATGGTGCTGATCAGTTGCTATGTCAGGATACGGTCAAAAGGTCTTGCAAATTAGTCGCCAGCGCATGTTGCACGTCGGCTAGCGGGACGATGACGCCCAGAGTCGTCATGTCAATCGTCGCAAGACCGGCATAACCGCAAGGATTAATCCAGGAAAAAGGGGTCAGGTCCATCGTCACATTGAGTGATACGCCGTGATAAGTGCAGCCATTGCCGCGGACTTTTAAGCCAAGCGCCGCAATTTTTGCGCCTTGCCAGATGCCATCGCTGACGTAAATACCGGGCGCGCCTTGCTTGCGTTCACCAGCAAGATTATACGCTGCCAGCGTGTTGATGACCGCTTGCTCGATTTTATTCACGAACTCACGCGCGAATAGGCGCGCTTTGGGGTGGCCACGGCGTAAATCCATCAGCAGATAAATCACCACTTGCCCTGGGCCATGGTAAGTCACTTCGCCGCCACGATCAGTTTGAATCACCGGAATTTCATGTGCTGCCAGCACGTGCGATTGATCTGCACCAAGGCCGAGAGTAAACACTGGCGGATGCTCAACAATCCAGAATTCATTGGGCGTCAGTTCGGTGCGTGCATCGGTAAAAGCGCGCATCGCGTCATAGGTGGTTTGATAGTCTTCAATACCACGATCAATGATGCGCAGCTGGGAAGAAACAGGAGAGGTGGAGATGGCAGACATAGGGCGCAAGTGTAACATCGTGTGCGGCGCACTTGGACTTGGCTTACATATCTCAGTTAAAGCTAGACCGAAGGTATATTGCTAAAACCTTCGGTCTGTTTAAATGCACTATCTTGCCCAGCCCCGTGTCGTATTACCTTGTATATCCGGCGAATGCTTTGGAACGGCCGCAAGTCAGAGCGTTTCGGACTTGGTTATTGGAAGAAATTGCGGCTGAATAACTTTCAGCTTGTTGACCGGCCCTGATGTTTATTGTTACCCGTGTTCTTACCAGCACAAATTAATATCGTAGATCGAACTGAGTGCGGACTCAGTGCGCTGGGGCGTTACAGCGTACAAGACAGCCTGAAACGCGAATTATTAGGGCATACAGCGTATGCGCCTGCGGATAAAACCTACAACTGATTAGGATAGTTTTTTTTGACTTATTTTTATATTGTATTTAATATACTCCCCTATTTTTTAATTAAATATGCCTTATTGTCCAAACATTATATGGGTAATTAAAATATACATACAGGGAGTATATTTATCTACCTATATTAAATTTGTTGTTAATAATTGGGCGGATTCAGTTGGAACGTTGTCTGTTATTCGTTTGCAGTTATCCAACAAATAATCCATAGAAAGAAAGCGATTCGATAACGCAGCAAGTTGCTATCATTCTAAAAGCCCATCTTCAATGGCAAGATTATTGCTTGATATCATCATCGGCCGAGCTTCGTATTCCGGCTACCATTTGATCAGTAATTGAATTGCTTAAGGCTAAAGAATGACGCAAACATCAACACTCGCGGAAGAATTTTTACCTTACATGCCAGCAGTCGCCAAGTGCGAGCGCTCTCTGCATGACCTTAACTTTGCCTGGCGCTTGATTGAGTCGACCGCCAAGATGGTGTGTCCGACAGAGGCCAAGACCATCCTGCCGACGATGAAGGCAACGCGCGAAGGTTTCAATCAGCTGGAAAAAAAGTTGATCACCAATCTGGCGCAAGAGAACGTCACTAAAGCAGTGCAGGAAATGCAGTTCAAGGCACAGGTGATTATTGATATCGTCGTGCGCAATTTGTTTCAACGCACCGCAGATGTTGGCTTTTTGGCGATGGATGATGCGATCCGCGATTTCATTCTGGATGACGAGCGAGACGTCGATGCCATCCGTGTCCGCCTGCAGGACTACCGCAACAAGTACACCGTGTATGACGAGATTTTGATACTCAATACGCACGGCGAGGTATTGGCCAACTTAGATCAGAGTAATCTGGTTAGACAATCCTACGATCTATTGCTTGCCGCGACTCTGGATAGCGACACTTATGTCGAGAGTTTTCAGCAGTCGGACTTGCGTGCAACGCAGCAGCGTAGTCTGATTTATTCACGCAAAATAACCCATCCCGAAGACGGCAGTGCGATTGGTGTGCTGTGTCTTTGTTTTCCGCATGCGGTTGAGATGAGCGGCGTGTTTGCCGGCTTGCATAAAGCCGCGGATCGCTCGGTGATGTTGATGCTGGACGCGAGTGGTGAGGTGATTTCCAGCAGCGATGAGTATCATATTCCGACCGGTCGAAAAATGCAGATCGCGTTGGATGGTGCCTATCAGATTGTGTCTTATGCGGGACGCGACTATTTTGCCAAAACCTGCGCTGCGCAAAATTATCAGGGCTATAGCGGTCCGGGCTGGCTTGGGCATGTGATGATCCCGTGTGAGGCGGCTTTTCGCAGTTAGGAGTTAGATATTTTGTCGTCCTTAGATGCTGCCACGCTGGCGGGCATCATGTCGCATGCTAAAACTTTTTGTCCACCTTTGCATGATGTATCGGTCAGTGCAGAAGCGATCAATCTCGCGCTGCGTCGCGTGGTGTGGAATGGCAAAAATATGTCGGCAGGACAGGACAGCGATTTGTTACGGCTCAAATCCATCTTGCAAGAAATTAGTCAGACCGGCGATGAAACCAGCCGAGTTTTTAAAGACTCTATTCATGATCTGTATGGCACCGTAGTGTCATCGGGTTTGCAAGATGCGCAGTTTATCTCGCGGCTGATGATCGACATCATGGATCGTAATTTATATGAGCGCGCTAACGATTGTCGCTGGTGGGCGCTGACGCCGGATATCCAGTTATTGATGGCGGATGCGTTCATCAATGGCGAGATGGGCGAAGACGATACACAAGTAATTACCCGCATTCTGGAATCGATTAACGCACTGTATACCGCTTACTCCAGACTGGTCGTGTTTGATACCAAGGGTAAGATTGTTGCCGCATCGGATTTGCATAAAGATGGCCTGCAAACCATCGGTCGCCTGATGGATCCGGCTCTCACGCGCAAGACTTTGGCATTAGCTGACGGGCAGGCATATTGCGTGTCTGGTTTTGAGTCTAGCTGGTTGTATGGCGACCGGCCGACCTACATTTATTGTGCTGCGATTTTTCATCCTGACGACAATCGTGCCGTTGGCGGCATCGGGATTGTGTTTGATTCTGAGCCGGAATTTCAGAATATTTTGCGTTCCTCACTACCCAAACGCAGCGGTGCTTTTGCAGCATTTATTGACCGTGCCGGATATGTGATTTCTAGCACGCACACGGATTTTCCGGCGAGTAGTCAATTGCTGTTGCCAGCGCAGATCATGCAAGAAAAAAACGGGATCAGCGCAGCACAGGTTTTGGTACACGACCAACAGTACATGATGCTGGGGCACACCACGTCGTTCGGCTATCGCGAATATAAAAATACCGGTGACTATCAAAACGATGTGTTGTCCGTCGTGTTTGTGCCTATCGGTGCGACGACAGAGATCAGCAAGCAGGATGCTGCCTGGACCTATGTCGATGAGCGACCGGAGCATCAAAAAAGTAAGCTCAACGACGCTAAGGAATATGCCACTTTTATGATCGACAGCGAGGTATTCGCCTTGCCCACCGATTATGTGGTTGAGGCGGTCGAAATCAAACGTATGCGGCAGGCATCAACATTAAAGCCGCTCATTGCTGGGGTGCTGAATTATCAGGACAATAGCGGAGCGCCGCCGATTTTTGTGCCAGTTGTGGACATGCGCAATCTGCTGCGTGCAGGTAGACAGGGCAGCGAACAAAACGATGAGAATGTGGGTGAAATCATCATCACCCGACGGGGCAAAAGCACCTTGGGTTTGCTGGTGAGCAGCTTGCATGATGTATTGGAATTTGGCAGTGATCAGATCGATCCGCCGTTGGACATGTTCCGCAGCGAGCCGCGGTTTGTGAGTAATTTAATTAAAACCGGCGGGCAAAACCGGATGATACAAATTGTCGATATCGAGAGCATCATGCGACATGTGTTTGACAGAAGAGCAATGCCAGAGCCGGATCATAATGTGACGCCATTACGCCAGAGGGTTTGATTTTTAAACGCTGGATAGTGCTTTGCAAGTTATTCCGGCTGAAACCCGCCGGAATGACGCACGACCTCTTTTGCGCATCAATGTGACGGCCATCAAGATGTAATCTGAATAGCTAAAAAACATATACTCCCCTCCATTTTTGATAAAAATGGCCTACTGTCCAGGTTTTATATGGACAATTAAAAATACTCTGTCTGAGTATATGGAAGTATGTTTTATTGAAGAGGGCTATGCAGCGATGTCGTCAGGCTGGGTTGAAATAACATTAACCCAGTAACGACGTAAAGATTTGACGTAGAACAGCTTTGCCTACAACACCATTTTCACCATAGGATGACCGGACAAAGCGCGGTATAAATTATCCAGTTGCTCACGACTTGTGGCTACCACCGTCACTGTGATTGCCAGATAATTGCCTTTCGATGAAGGACGCATGTCCATCTTGCCCGCATGAAAACTGGGATCATGCGATACCACCACCTCCAGCATCGTCTGCGCAAAGTCATCATGCATCGCCCCCATGATTTTGATGGGGAAGTCGCTTGGGTATTCGATCAGACTTGCGGCAGGATCGACAGGAGGTAGCATTTGGTTTGACATGATCACAACATTCAGAAAGTGTTAAGCGGCTTTGGCAAGCTGGTAGGCCGCATATAGTTTCTGATAGATGGGGCCGGGCACGCCGTTTCCAATAGTCTGCTCGTCTAGCTTGACGACCGCAAGCACTTCTTTGGTCGCGGAGGACAACAACACCTCGTCCGCTGCAAATACCTCCTCTTGCGTGATTTTGCGGGCTTGCAGCGGAATGCCGCCAGCGGCACACAATTCTTCAATTAGTCCGTAGCGTATGCCTTCCAATATCAGATGATCTTTTGGTGGACCAGACAGTACGCCATCTTTGACAATCCAGACATTCGACGCCGATGCCTCGGTCAAAAATCCATCGCGGAACTGAATGCTCTCGGTGACGCCATGTTCTGCTGCATTCTGCGCTGCCAGCACGTTACCTAGCAAAGAAATGGATTTAATCTCGCAACGTAGCCAGCGTTTGTCTTCCATCGAGACACAAGCCACACCTTTGGCGCGCACCGCGTCGGACGGTAACACAATCGGGTTGGTCATGATGAAGATCGTCGGCACCATCTCTTGCGGAAACGCATGCGCGCGCTTGGCCACGCCACGCGTCACTTGCAAATACACCATCTGATCATCCGCCGGATGTGTATCCATCACCTGCGCAATCAATGCCAGCCAACCTGCTTTGTCATGCGGATTTGGAATGCCGATCGCTGCCAAGCTACGGAACAAGCGCGCCAGATGCTGATCAGCGCGGAACATTTTTCGACCGTACACCGGAATGACTTCATAAATACCATCACCAAAAATAAAGCCGCGGTCCAGCACAGGGATCTTGGCTTCAGAGAGCGGAGTCAGGCTGCCGTTGAGGTAAACAAGTGGGTCGTTCATGATGGGATACCGGGTGAGTGATGGAACCTCATTCTTACATAAGCTGCTGATAGGATCGATGCAAAGTTAGCATATCTATGGGTGATAAAAAGCTATTGCATATTCTGTTTAGCGAAATCAAGTTAGGTTATGCCGAACGATTTCTGCAGGCTATTGTGATGTTTTAATCAGTCTGGCTAGTAGTTTGTATAAAGTTAAAACCAAATGAAGTCATGAACAATGAATGAGCTTATATTTACGGTTACTATTTTGAATAATAAAAATAATTGATTCATCCTAAGGAGACAAAATGGATTTGCTACAGCCATTATTGATTACACTCGCTTTCGTTATCTTCCTGATGTTAGAGATCCTCACTGGTCGATTTAAAAAACTCAACGTTGCCAAAGATGATTGGAAGATTGAGATTTTGGTGCCTGTCTTGCTACTGGTATTGATACAGCCCGGCATCTTGTTTGGCATTCTGTGGATAGGGCAGCATTATTATCCTGAGTACAAAAATAGCCTTTCGTTCTTGCCGTGGTGGGGGATGTTTTTGATTCTGCTGGTTGCTGATGATATGACGCAATACTGGTGGCATCGGATTTCGCACACGCCTTTGCTGTGGCCACTGCATCGCGTGCATCATTCCGCCAGCTATATGAGCGTTCGTGTTGTGTATCGAAATAATTTTTTTTATTACGCGATGATGCCGGGAATTTGGATTTCCTCTGCATTGATTTTTCTCGGATTTGCCAAGGTGTATTTAGTCTATGTTGTGCTCAAACTCTTGGTCATTATCGGTGCTCACAGCGCAGTACGCTGGGATGAGCCTCTGTATCGCTTCCGCCTGACAAGACCATTAATGTGGCTGCTAGAGCGCACCATCTCTACACCTGCCACACACTATGCGCATCATGCGATTACGATGGATGACGGTATAGGTCATTACAAAGGCAATTTTGGTAACTTCTTGTTTTTCTGGGACATCCTGTTTAAAAGCGCATTGATCACACGCCAATACCCCAAACAAGTTGGCCTGATGGACGATGTTCAATATGGGAAAGAGGCTTGGTATATTGAAGTGTTTTTCCCAGTGTTTAAATCTAAACGATCACATTCTGCGCTGGGTAAAGAGCGGGTGATCGTTGAGTAGGTTGATGTTGCTCTGGGATTGCTGATTGCACCATCGTCAACAATTCTCGATAGCGAGATGGTGATCGCAAAAATTAGAAATCTCTTTAGATGTTCAGAGTGTATGCCAGCACCAGATTTTTATGCTGGCTACCTTCCAGATCAAAATACGTAATGCCTTCTTCGATGAAACCCATGGCAAGATAAAAATCAATTGCGCGCTGGTTTTGCGCGTTTGCCATCAGCCATAGCGTATCGAATTTATCTGTGATTTCTTGCAAGGCGCGTTGTAGTAAAGCTTGGCCAATCCCTTGGCCCGTGAAGTGCTCTTGTACATACAAGGTTTCTAATTTGGCACGCCGTTGATTTGCGGCTTTGTCGGTGAGGTCAGCCATGGATTGATCCTTGAGGTCATAGAGCAGGTGACCCATATTCAACGTCGCATAGCCGAGTAAGTTTTCGTTGTTCTCAGCGACCAAGACGCGCTGTTTGCTGTCTGCGATCAGCGCGCGCATTTTTGTGACAGTAAATTCTTCCAATATATAGCGGGCAATTGGATCAGAAATGCCATTTTTTGCATACGTGTGCAACCAGACGTGAATCCCGAGCGCTGTCAGACGGACAGCATCTGCAGGTTCTGCGGCGCGGATTGTAAAGGAGGTGCGGCTCATTGGTTTTAAGGTCATTATTTTTGTGAAGGCCAGATCAGAAAAACTCTATTTTAATCTCAGTCAACAATCAGAAAAAAAGGACAAGAACTGCATGAGTCTTGTCCTTTTTTGAGGATGCGTTGATGAATCAATCCATCAGCGCATCTGAAAGCTATCGCTTACTTAAACAGTAAGCGTAAAGAGTCCCAGGCGCGACCAAAGATACTTGCCTGGTCGACTTGCTCTAGCGCCAGTACTGGAAATTCTGCGACCGGTTTGCCGTCCAACATCATCTTGACTGTGCCAACCTGGCTATTCAATGGGATAGGAGCGACCAGTGGATCTTTGCGTTCCAGAGCGGGTTTCAATTTAGCGGCAGCGCCTTTTGGCAAAGTGACATACAGATCACGGGTGAAGCCGATTTTGACTTGCGCTTGTGTACCTTTCCAGACTTCTGGTGTGGCAATAGCCTGACCTTTTTCATACAGCTTGACAGTATCAAAATTGAGGAAGCCCCAGTTCAGCAGTTTTAAACTTTCTTGCGCTCTGACCTGATCGCTGGCAGTGCCTGTGACGACAGAAATCAGGCGACGCTGACCGCTACCATTAGGACGAATCGCGGAGGCAATCAGGCAAAAACCAGCCGCTTCGGTGTGGCCTGTTTTCATCCCATCAACGGTTGGGTCTAGCCACAATAAGCGGTTGCGGTTTGGTTGGGTGATTTTGTTATACGTGAAGCTTTTGGTCGAGTAATAGGTTTTGTAAAACTGTGGGTGATCATTGATCAGGCGCGCAGCCAAAGTCGACAAATCTTGTGCCGTAGAATAATTCTCGGGGCTAGGCAAACCATGTGGATTGGCGAAGTGGCTGGACTTAAGCCCCATGCGCTCGGCTTCTTTGTTCATTTGAACGACGAAGGCTTCTTCACTGCCCGCTACCGTTTCCGCCAGCGCAACAGCGGCGTCGTTACCCGACTGAACGATCAGTCCATATAGCAATTCGTTGATGGTGACAGGCTTATTTGGCTCGATAAACATTTTGGAGCTGCTGGCATCGACCTTCCATGCGTGAGTCGATACGTTAACAGACTGATTCAGATCAAGCTTTTTATCTTTGAGCGCAGAAAACACCAGATACGCTGTCATGATCTTGGTCAGCGACGCAGGTTCTATGCGCAGCGTCGCATCTTGTGAAGCGATGACCTGATTGCTGGTGGTGTCGACTAAAATCCAGGATTTAGCGGCAATCGTGGGCGCTGGCAGACTTTGGGCATTGGCAATGGAACTGACAGTCAGGCTTGACAATGCGCTGGCAAGTACGAGGACAGCGGAGGAGTTGACGGAGAGGAATGTAGCGAGAAATTTTTTCATTGAATCAGTAAAAAAGTAGCATTGAAAAGTAAAACAGTAAGGACGTTCATAGTCTAGCGGACAAGTTTGGTCTAGCGTGGGTTAGCTCGCATTGGCAGACTCATCCCACAAATTGACGACATAATTTTTTATATGTTGCAGTTTTCGATGGAAGAAATGATCTGCTCCGGGGATCACAATGACAGGGATATCTTGTGGTCGTGCCCAATCAAAAACGGCTTGCAGCGGGATTGTATCGTCGAGCTCGCCATGGATCAAAATCGTATTGGCTGGCACATCCGGCATCGGCCATTTGCCTGCTGCGGTACCGATCAATGCCAGTCGTTCTGCTGGCGTGCCTTGCGCAATCAGCTTCTGTTGCAATTGTGCCTGCACAAAGGTACCAAACGAAAATCCGCCTAAGGCCAGCGGTAGATCAGGATAACGCGTCCGCATTTGCGCCAGAAGTAAAGCCATGTCATCAGTTTCCCCGACGCCGTTGTCATGCACACCTTCTGACTTGCCGACGCCGCGAAAGTTCATCCTGACTGCGACATAACCCAAGGTAACAAAAGCACGCGCCAGTGTTTGGGCGATTTTATTATCCATCGTCCCTCCAAACAAGGGATGCGGATGAGCAACTAAGGCAAGCCCGCGTGGTGCTGGAAAATGTTCTGCATCAGGTAAATCCAGTGCGCATTCCAGCTGACCAACCGCACCTTGCGTAAAAAAATGTTCTGTTTGGGCATTCATATTGATATCAATCTTAAGTCTTCAAACTTAAATTTTGAGGCGTTCTACCGTACCGCCACCGACCAGATCCACTTCGATAATCTCATCGATGTCGGATTGATCGACAAAGGTGTACCAGGTGCCTTGAGGATAAATCACCATCACCGGACCTTCTTCGCAGCGATCCAGGCATCCAGCCTTGTTGATGCGAATTTTGCCGTGACCGCTGAGGTTGAGTTGCTTAATCCGTTTCTTGGTATGTTCTTGCGCAGCCTGCGCACCACGATCAGCGCAGCAAGGGCGGCCATCTTCACGTTGGTTCATGCAGAAAAAAACATGCTTTTCAAAATACGGTGCGTCGGGAGTTTTGGGATTATTAAGAGTATCAGCCATGATCATTTATCGTGTTCTGAGGTGAGTGAGCGCATTCGATGTAGACGAATGCATAGGCGACTATGATACACGCTCAAACTAGGATCAAGCTCAACGTAAGCAGATCGGAACACTTCGTTACGTTTTTTATTGATGATCGTTATTTACTCTTGATGGATGTTTTTCTGCTCAGCAATATCCACAAGCTGATGAATGGCCAGAGCAGACATAAAAATTGCGCAGCGCCGTTAAAGTTGAGAAACTTACCTTGTACCCAAGTTTGCAGCGTGACCGTAAAGTAAGGATTGCTCGGGATCAGATTAATCACCGTTAAGCTAATCACCAGCATCAAAATCGCTAGCCGTCGCTGCACCTGGTGCGGTGCGAACGAAAATCCGTACAACATAATCAGCGCGATCAATAGGCCGCCTTGTGCGCCGGGGGTAAGCCAGGCAAAGGCATATTCCGGTTTAAACAGTAGGGCGCTTGCTAGTGATTTGATGCCAATAGCCGCTAGTAAAAGTAAGCCTGATAAGCGGACCTTGGGCGCATGGCGATTCAGAATAAACAGGCAAATCAGTACCGCACTGGTACAACCGCAGGCAGTGATAATGGTTTCTGCCAGCAGGAATTTTTCTGGACTGAGTTCTATTCCGTTGAGTAGCATGCCACCCAGATCAATTGGCATATCTAAAAAATCACTCAGCCAAAACGATAAAATCGGCAGGATTTGACCCAGACCAAACAAGTAGGCTTGCGGGTAAATTTGCGCCATTGGCCACAAGCCGAGCGCCAGTACTTCCCGGCTGGCTTCCCCATACAGCCATTGCTTGCGGAGTAAACGCAAGCGTCCTTTTTCTAGCAATAAAGGGATTAGCAGCGCACCGAGTATGGACCCCAGAATAGCGCCGCCAGAGTTAGTCAAAAAGTCTAGTAAAGAGGTCACGCGGCTGGGTAAAAAATACTGCGTCGTTTCCATACTGGCCGAGAGTACAGCGCCAGAAAACGAGGCAATCAACACAGACCAGCGCCGCCTGCACACCGGATATAGCGCAAATACAATCAGCATACCCAGTGGCATGTAGCCGATCACATTGGTAACCGCATCAAAGCCAGTCCAATAGCGTGGCCACTGCTTTATCACATCGGTCAGTGCTGCCAGATTATCGTTTTGCCAGCCGGAGAAAGGATAAAGACTGGCATAAACAATCAGGAAGGCATACGCAAGCAAAGCGACCCGCGCAAATGGCGAGGCCTGGCGCTGGATTTCAAGTGGCGTTTCAATCTGCGGCTCGATATTTTTTGACGACGTATTCTGCATTGCGATGATCGAGAATGAGGGTTGAATCAATATACTCCCCATTATTTTTTATAAATATACTGGATTGTCCAAGTATTGTATGGACACTCAATATATACCTACTACCAGTATGTTAAGCGCACTATATTCTTTTACGTTTTGTTCCTGACTTTATTACCCTCTCCCGCTTACCGCAGAGGGAGTAAAAGTAACTTCGATTTTATTTCTATTTCTAGCAATGTGAGCACAACAAATTCTCTCTAGTTCAACCTCAAGGTCTGCATCCACGCCATCACATCGCTGATCAGCGCATCGCTGGCGGTGACCATGGCTTTTGCACCGCCCGGCGCATCCGCGGTTGGCGTTACGACCTGCTGCTGAAAACTTCGCTGCGCCAGTAGATTACGTCCTTTGAAGACGGTAGCGCGGATTTGGATTTGCACAGTGCTGCTGCTAGCGGAGGAAAACACTTGTGAAAACTCATCTAGATCCATTTGCAAGACCGACAAACTGCTTACTGCATCCCGGCTGGCGATCACGGTACCGCCAGCCGCGGCGATTCTGGTTTTTAATCGCTGTGTCAGCAATTGCGCCGGAGGCATGCTCCAGCGATGTTGCGCATATGGACGCGCTTGTTGCGCGTTATCGTATTGCAGCCGGTATAGCATCGCTGTGCTGTCTAGCGATGCAGGGGCATTGATGTCTGCCAGACTGATAGCCAATATGGGAGTAATCGAAGTCGACGTAGACGCCGGCGCAGATAAAGGCCCAAAGTCATAACTTTGCTTCTGTGCCGGAGCGCTTGAGCAGCCTGTTAAAGCTATTGCCAGTGCAATTAACATCAAGCTATACGTCCGTACGACACCAGAACGTGATGGATAAATCTGCTTGTGATTCATGAAAATTCCTTAGTTTCTATACGCGATTACTTCGGTGCGACAAAGCCCGGCTCACCCGGCCCTGGTGCCGGCGCTGCATTGCCAAATAACAGACTTTGCGGCCGCTCATTGAGTGCATCGGTGGTACGGTTGATCGCGCGCAAACTGCTGCGGGCGTCGTTGGTGATGGCATTGATTTTAGGCAGGGTTTCCTGACTGATGCCGGCACTGATTTGTTCTACTGACTGGTTGAGCCTGGCTAAAGGGCCGTCTGGCGCTTGCATGCTGACCGTGAACTGGTTGATGTTGTTGCTGAGTTTGCTGGCGTCGCCCGACAAGGTTTTGATGGCGATCAGGGTGCTTTGGGTTTGCTCGGCCAGCGCGGGTAGTTTGTCTAAAGCGGGGCCGAGTTTTTCCGGGACTGTTTGCCAGGCTGCGGCGGCTTTGCCGATGTTTTCTACTGTGGTGGCGATGGATTGGCGATTATTTGGGTCGAGCAGCAGGTTCAGGCGCTTAGTCAGCTCTTCGGTCTGGTTCAGGATAGCGACGCCACGTTGCTCCAGATTTTGCATCATGCCCGGGCGCAGCGGAATCCGTGGAATTACATCGTTTTGAGTCGAGGCCAGCAGTGGTGCGTGATCTGCATGAATATTGTCTTCATCCAACTGCACAAACGCAATACCGGTCACGCCTTGGTAAGCCAGTGTGGCATAGGTGGATTTGGTCACAGGCGTGTCTGACATCACATCTAAATGCAATAAAATCTGACCGGGTGTAGTGGGGTCAAAGCTGATGTTGCTGACATTGCCAACCCGTATGCCTTTGTAGCGCACGGCGGCTTGCATATTTAGTCCGGCGACCGACAATTTGGTCGCAATTTCGTACGGTGTACGCTTGATTTTATCTTTGCCCAGCCAGAGCGCAAAGACCGCCGCCAAAACCAATAAGGCAATCGTAAAAAAACCTGCCATCAGTGCGTGAGATCTGTTTTCCATCAGGTATTAACTCCTTTGCCGTGCGCATCGTCCACGCTACCGCTGTTGCTCTTACTATGACTATGATCACTGCTATCTTTGACATCAGGTGACGTGAATACTTCCATCGCTCTGCAGCCACGTCCACCCAGAAAGAAAGTCTGAATAAACGGATGCTGAAACGCCACCACTTCTTGCGGTGTGCCGATGGTAACGACTTTTTTCTCTGCTAACACGGCGATCCTGCTGGATAAGGCGAATAAGGTATCCAGATCATGCGTCACCATCACGACTGTCAAATGTAATTGCTGACGCAGTGATTGAATCAGCTTGACGAAACTGTCTGATCGATCAGGGTCTAGTCCTGCCGTTGGCTCGTCCAAAAATAATAATTCGGGATCAAGTGCCAACGCACGTGCCAGCGCGATTCGTTTGATCATGCCGCCGGACAAATCGGCGGGCATTTTTTTCGCATGTTCAAACCCAATCCCCGCCATGTGTAGTTTGAGATACACCATGTCGGCAATCAGACTCTCCGATAAGGTACGGAGTTCCCGCATCGGTTGGGCGACGTTGTCAAACACGCTGAGTGCAGAATACAAAGCACCATGCTGAAACAGCATGCCAGAGCGGCGTCGTAAAAAATCCAGATTGTTGGTGCTGGGCGCATGGATGTCTTCATCAAACACGCGAATGTTGCCTTGCGCCGGTGTCTCCAAGCCCAGCATCTGGCGCATTAAGACCGTTTTGCCCGAGCCGGAACCACCGACGATCGATAAAATCTCGCCTTGCTGCACTTGTAAATTTAAATTGTCATGCACAACCGCGTGACCAAACTGGGTACGCAGATGCTGGACATCGATGATGGAATTGGAGGCAGTGGGTGCAACCGAGGCAATCGAGGTAGTAGTCATCAGTAATATCCTGACTTGCTAAACAAGATCGCAAATATCGCATCAGCAATAATTACAATCGTAATCGAGATCACAACCGAGCTGGTTGTGCCTTGACCCAGACTTTCGGTATTGGGCTTAATGCGCAAACCAAAATGGCAGGCGACCAGCGCAATCAATATGCCAAAGGTGACACCTTTGAGCATGCCAATCCAGTAATTAATCAAAGCGACGGCTTCTGGCAATTTATACAGAAAAAATGTCGGTGACATCCCCAGCCGGGATTGCGCTGCCAGCATGCCACCGGCTAATGCCATCACATCGGTCCAGATCACCAGCAAAGGCATCGCAATCGCCAAGGCAATTACTCGCGGCATAATCAGTCTATAACCATGTGGTATTCCCATCACCCGCATGGCGTCTAGCTCTTCCGTCACCCGCATCACACCGAGCTGCGCGGTGATCGCTGACCCTGATCGACCTGCAACCAAGATCGCTGCCAGCAAAGGTCCTAGTTCGCGGACGATGCTCATACCCAAAATATTTACGATATATAACTCGCCGCCAAAAGCGCGCAACTGTTGCGCCGACAAATAAGACAGCACAATCCCGATCAAAAAACCAACTAGCGCCGTAATCCCCAATGCCTGAAAACCAGTACGGTACAGGTTGGCAGAAATTTCTTTCCAGGGGCCTTGCAGCGGATGACGGATCAGGCGGAATAAATCCAGGATGAGCTGCCCCAATAAAATGGTCAGACCTTTTCCATGCTCGACAAAACTTAGTACAAATGTACCCAATTGGCTGACCCGCTCCCACCGTTCTTTTGGTAAGTGCGGCACTGGTAGCTGGCAGACTTCTTCCAGTCTGACAAATAAGCCTTCGTGATATGTCTGCAATTGCAAATCAGCAGGGCGCTTTTTGCCCCAGATCTGCCACAAAATTTGTGCGCCAATATGGTCAAGTGCGGTAATGTCGCGCAAATCCCAGTGCAAATTATTCGGCAACTCCAACGGTGTGCGCAGCGCTTGCAATTGCGCGGTCAAGGTTTGCATCAGCGCTTGATTGCTCAGGGTGTGCGCCCGCCACGATCCTGCCAGATGGATGGTATTCGGGTTGGATGAGTGTCTGGTCAGCGAGGGAGGTGTGTCACGGGGCATACCCGCAGTGTAAGGGAGATTGAATTGAGCGGCAATCATCCTGACCCAAAATCAGCATGAGTTTGCCATGCTTGCATTTGCAATCTGATCATGTTTCACTGCAACTTATTTTTACGCTTGTCGCTTTATCTAGCCGCCAATTTCGACGCTATCTCATTTGCTTTTTAACTTATTGACTATCCCCCAGTATGACTTCCAGTCACCATCATTCCACTGGCTACTGTGCCAATTGTGATCACCCAGCACCGAAGAATTTTTGTCCTGCATGCGGCCAAAAAACGCATATAGAAACTCCGACCTTGTGGGAATTTATTCACGAATATCTGCATCACTATATCGCGCTGGAAGGCACCTTAACTCGTACTTTGTGGATGTTAATCGCTCATCCCGGCAGGCTGACTGCGGAATACGTGGCAGGAAGACGACAACGTTATATCAAGCCCTTGCAGCTATATCTGACGATGAGCTTTATATTTTTTGTGCTGTTTGGGCTGTTCGGACATCTGCCTGTCAGTGGTGGCGATATTGAGAAAGCACAGACGGCTAATAAAGAGAATGTCATGAAGGAGTTGATGGATGACCCGGACGAAGATGTCGCCGCTGCAGCTACCGGCATTGGTATCGGCATCGGCAATGTCCTTGATCCATTAAAAGCAAATATAAAAAAGAATAGTGACACCCGTAAGGCTGGGCAATCTATCGGGGAGAGTGGAGTATTGCAGGAGGCGTCTGAGGAATCTGCGGCATCTGAGGTAGTGGAAAAAAGCGATGCTTCCGTGCCACCCAAAGTCAAATCACAGCTAGGTGGCAGTCCTGCGGCCATTGCATGGGTCAAACGAGCGGGTAAACGTTTTAAGGAGTATCAGCTTCATCCTGAAGAAACCAGAAAAGAACTAGGCAAAGAGGCCTTGCATAAAGCCCCGTATGCGGTGTTCGTGCTGATGCCTGTATTTGCGTTCTTGTTATGGCTGGTGTATTTCCGCCGCCATCTGGTGTACGGCATTCACCTGGTATTGGCGTTTCATTTGCATGCTTTCACATTTTTATTGTTCTTGCTCTTGATGATTCCGTTTGTGCCGTCTGAATTGTTGACGATTGGGTTCCTGGTTTATTTTGTCATCGCATTACGGCAGGTCTATCACGGTCGATGGCTGGCGCAAATACTGCGGGCGCTGATGTTAATGGGACTGTATCTGATCTGTGTTGGCATCGCGCTGTGCGTCTTGTTTGTGACATTGATTTAATTATCATACTTGGGTGAGTATGATAACTTTTCTTATAAGTGTCCATATAAAGTATGGACATCAAGGCTGTAGATGGCAATACTCCCCCAATTTTAATATCTTTGAGTGGTCTCACGCGTTTTAAAGGTCTGGCAAAAGAAGGGCATTTTCTTGTGATTGTTTTAATTTTGTAGAAATAACATCATTCCTGGTTTACTATCGCCCGACTATTTCCCTCGTTTTGGGGGTATTGATCTAAAGGATGCAGTATGTGGATATTGGGCGCCATTATTGGTTTGATCCTTGGTATAGCGACCTCATCAACCAATGCCGCGGTGTTATATGCCATCGTTGGTGGTTTTGCGGCGCATGTTTTAAAGCAAGTGCTCAGTCAGAACAGTCGGAATAAAAAATCTGATGACGGCAAAAACCAGAATGCAGAACTGGTGGAACTCCGGGGACAGGTCGCAGTATTGGAGCGACGTTTGCAGACGGTAGAGCAGCAACTGGCTGCATCAAGCATCGTCAGCAAACAATCCCATATCAGTGAAGTTGAAACCGATCAGGTGCTAGCGCTTGATGTGATTGCAGAGCCTGTGATGAGTCCTGTGGCTACCGTACCTATGGTTCCTTCTGCTCCTATATCTAAAACAAGTTCGACAAGTTCCGCAAGTTCGCTGGCCGAGGCGATCAATGAGATGGCGGCAATTCTGAAGCCAGAATCCGTTGCTGTTACAGCAGACCCGGCGGTAACGGAGCTAGCAGCGAAGCCAACACAAGCCGCCGCGATCAAGGCCAATACAAACAACGCGCAAATTTCAGTAACTGCATCGACATCGGCAACTACACCAGCAGCGACAGCACGCCCGACGATCGCACCACGACGACCGCCGGTGCCGCAGATTCCGTTCCGCGATCGTTTGCCAGAACCTGTCCGCAACTTGATCTATGGCGGCAACGCGCTGGTGAAAACTGGCGTACTGATTTTATTCCTTGGGCTAGCCTTCTTATTACGTTACACCGCTGAACGCGTTACGGTACCGATTGAGTTGCGCTACGCCGGTGTCGCATTGGTTGGCATGGTCTTATTGGGACTGGGGTGGCTTTTGCGACATAAGCGTCGGGATTACGGCTTGATTTTGCAGGGCATGGGCGTTGGCGTGTTTTATCTGACGACGCTAGCAGCGATTAAATTTCATGGATTAATTCCGGCCGAAGCAGGATTTGGATTTATGTTGGCGGTGTCCTTGCTGGGTGCTGCATTGGCGATTTTCCAGAAGGCGCCAGCACTTGCCATCATCGCCGCGCTGGAGGGTTTTGCGACACCGGTATTGACTTCGACTGGTGGTAATCACATGGTCGGTCTGTTCACTTACCTGACGATTCTGGATATCGGGATTGTATTGATTGCTTGGTTTAATGCCTGGCGTGTGTTGAATGTGATCGGTTTTGTCGGCACATTCACCCTCGCCTCGGGCTGGGCCAATCAGTATTACAGCGATGCGCAATACCCGACAGTGCAGGCATTTTTGATCGTATTCTTTTTATTGTTTACGGCGGTCGGATTGCTATTCGCACGCCGTACGCTATTAGATGCGAAGTTAGTTGAGTCTGACAGCTTGGCAAAACAAGCCGGCGCAGCCTTGGCGCAAGTTGGCCGGGTCGATAGTGCCCTCGTATTTGGTACGCCGCTTACTGCGTTTAGCTTGCAATATCTGCTGATGAAGCCTTGGGAATTCGGCGCCGCCTTTTCGGCATTGGCGCTCAGTGGGTTTTATTTATTGCTGGCACGCATAGTTTTTTCTAAAGAGAAAGCCGGGCTGGCGTTATTGGCTGAGGCATATGCGATTGTTGGCGTGATCTTCGGTACGCTCGCCATTCCGCTGGGATTGGAAGGCGTCTGGACTGGCGCGGCTTGGGCGGTGGAGGGCGCTGGTATGCACTGGCTGGGTGTGCGGCAACGTCGCCCGTATGCACGCGGGTTTGCGTATCTGGTATTGCTGGGGGCATCCTATAAATTACTCAACACCATCACGATAGACGCGACTGCTGTTGGTCACTTCTTGCATGGTTCCAGCATTGGCCCGATCTTGCTAGCGGCCAGCGCGTTCGCAATGTGGTTACAACATCGTCGTGCAGCGTTAAACACGACAGACCATTGGGAAGCGATTCCAGGTTCACTGCTACCTTGGCTGGGTATGGCAGCATTGACTGTGTTGCCGTGGC
This sequence comes from Undibacterium sp. RTI2.2, assembly GCF_035018705.1. Taxonomy (NCBI): domain Bacteria; kingdom Pseudomonadati; phylum Pseudomonadota; class Betaproteobacteria; order Burkholderiales; family Oxalobacteraceae; genus Undibacterium; species Undibacterium sp. RTI2.2. The sequence goes on from NZ_JASJXN010000027.1 coordinate 50,992, forward strand.
AATGGTTTGTTCCTTCTGTCGCCGCCGCAGCCACGGCGGTATTGTCGGTCGTCACATTTGGAGTTGCTAACCGCTGGCGCTTAAAGCCTTTGCTGCCTGTCGTAGGCACTTTGCAAGTAGTCGCTGTGGTCAGTTTTATCGCAGGTTTGCATCGCTCTGCCAGCGGCTTTGCTCCCGCAAACAGCGCTTTAGAAAGCGGTTCGCAAGGCTTACTCACTGCGCTGGTGATTGCAGCATGTATTTTATTCACTGCAGGATGGCGCATGGCGGCAATCTTGCGTGAAGCCAAACAAAATAATCAGGCACCAAACTGGTCCTTGGCCAATTCAGTCGCGGTGGTTGCGGGCGTAGGATTGCTGCATCTGGCGATGTTGTTTGCGATTAATTTTCAGCAAGCCGCGTTGATCTGGCCGATCACAGCTTGTCTTGCTTTGTGGGTGGCATTGAGAATGTCACATAGTGCATTGGCCGCATTTGCCTTGTTATTGCAAGTGTTCTCCGTGCCTTTATTTTTACTGTACCAAACCGATGCGCCAGCGTTAGCCCAGTTGGATGCTTTGGCCGACTCCGGATCTTTGATGAGCAATTCATTCAATTTCTGGACGCCTCTGGTATTTGGTCTGGCGGCATGGTTTAGTGGTGATCGTTTACAAATGGCGGCTAAGCAATCAGTTGATCACGATGCCACAAGATCAGCCAAGTCATGGCTTTCTTTGGATGTTTTACTTTGGGCACCGGTGGTCTGGGGCTTGTTATGGCTTTTGCGTGCGCTGTTTGATGAGGCAGCATATCGTCTTTTAAATCCCGATTTGTTTAGTTTTATCCCCGCCAGCAGAATTGCGATTGTGCTGATGCTGTCTATCGTCATGTCAGTACTGGCGCGTTGGCGCAACTGGTCACAAATGGGACAGGCGACTTTTTTCACCTTACCTGCTTTGATGCTGATTGGCTTGATCGAGTTATTTAGAGCTGCTTACGGCACCAGCGTATTTATACCCTCGCAAGCCTTGGGCTGGTTGCTCTGGCCAATTGCCTTGGCGTGGCATCTACGTTTGTTATTCGTGCAAGCGCGCTGGAGTGAACATTTTTTCCGCAAACTGTTTCATGTGTGCGGTTTCTGGTTCTTTGTTTTGCTGGGAGCACGTGAAGTGCAATGGCATATGAGTAGTATTTCTCAGCCTTGGTCGGCGTGGCCTATGCTGGGCTGGATTTTGGTACCAGCACTCAGTTTGTGGCTGGTCCGATCACAGTTTGTATTGCGTCGCTGGCCGCTAAGCGAATTCCGTCAGGCCTATGTGGAGATCGCGGGCACACCGGTTGCCGCCTATCTGTTTTTATGGTGCTGTATCAGTAATGTTGTCAGTGCTGGCAGTGCTGCACCTCTGCCTTACATTCCCCTGATCAATCCTCTGGAGTTGGGACAATGGCTAGTATTAGCGTCGCTAGTTGCCTGGTGGAGAGCGTTGCCAGTCAAAGCCTATGATGAACAATTAAAATCTGCCATCAGCAAACTGGTTGCTGCGTTAGCACTGGCATTGATTACCGGCATGGTACTGCGTACCATCCATCATTGGGCGGGTGTGGAGTGGCAGTTCGACAGCTTATTTGCCTCATGGCTAGCGCAAGCTGCGGTGTCAATTACCTGGGCAATTGCCGGTGTCGCAGCGATGTTGTTTGGCAACCGCCGTGGCTCACGCTCTGTGTGGATGGCGGGTGCAGGCTTGCTTGCGGTTGTGGTGTTGAAATTGTTTATTGTTGAATTAGCCGATCGTGGTGGTTTGTATCGCATCGTCTCGTTTATCGGAGTGGGCGTGCTGTTGTTGGTCGTCGGATATTTTGCGCCTGTGCCAGTAAAAAAAGAGTCGTCGCATGCGGAGAAATCTGATCTGAAGCCAGATACAGAGCCCGCTTCAAAGCCCAACTCTGGAGCCGCCATATGACGTCGCGCAATCTCTTCAGCGTGCTTGGGTGCATGGCGGTTTCTTTTGCTACACAGGCCGCCAATATTGCTGCTGCCGATGTGCCTAAGCCAAAGCCCGTTCAACAAGCTACCATCGCCCTCAGTGGTGACGGACCATTTTATCAATTGAGTTTGCCCACGACGATTTATCCTTCTGCCGCTCATACCGATTTGCGCGATGTTCGTATCCTCAATGCCAGCGGCGCCGCGGTGCCGTATGCATGGCTTCAGCAAGCGCAGCAAGATGCAACTGCGCCCGAATTCATATCAAACAAACTCCCTGTGTTTCCTTTGAAAACGGCCGTCGCTGATCAATCTGCTTCCCGTAATGATGTGCAACTCAGCTTTACGCAGAAACCGGATGGCTCTTTGATTTCCATCAGTACGGGCAAGCTTGCTGCGCAAACGCCAGCATCGGGCGGCGATTGGATTATCGACGCCAGCCAGGTTCAGGGACAGTTTTTGCAAGCGCGTGTGAGCTTGGCAGACAATGCGGAAGGTTTGTTTCCCTTGACGCTGGAAGCGAGCGATGATTTGCATCAATGGCGCAGCATAGGTGGTGAACAGCAACTGGCGATACTCAAGCAACAGGGCGCGGCGATAGAACGACTAACCCTGGATTTATATGGCGCCCATGCCCGGTTTGTACGCCTGCACTGGCTTGATTCAGCCCGCAGTGCGGCGATACGGTCGTTCACGCTGGATAGTGTGAAGCAGTTAGAAACGCTGTCGCCCTTGCAATGGTCTAGCCGTATTTCGGCGATAAGCTGCGAGATTCATTATTGCGACTACCTGTTACCCAAGAATACGCCGATCGATAACCTGCGGATTCGGCTTGCAGAGATTAATACATTGGCAGATGTGCAGATTTTGGGCGAGTTGCCAGCGAATACATCGGGTAATCCGGATGATACAAGCTATGGAGAGCATCGCCTATATCACTCGCCGCTGTACGCCTTGCATGCTTTGCGCCATAAGCGCCAGGCAGATGCCGCGCCGGTAGACAATTTCATTGGATTAACTCAGAGCGTCTTGTATCGCTTAAAGCAAGGTGAGTATGAGGTCGAGTCAGAAAATCTGCCTATGAACGGTGGTATTTATACACGTTTGCGCTTGCAAACAGCAGGTGCGATTAGTTTGCTTGGGGCGACGCCGCCGACAATAGAAATTGCCAGTATTCCACGTAATCTGGCCTTTTTAGCGCGAGGAAATCCACCGTTTAGCCTGCAATGGGGCGTGGATCAAAAAGACAGCAGCGCGCTGCCGCTAGCGACATTGCTACCTGCTTACCGTAAAGATCAGGTATTTAAAATGGATGCGGCAAGCGTGAACATCTCAGCTGCTACAGCACCAGTCGAATCCGTAGCAGAAAATTCGCAGCCACCAGCGACAAAAGAGAACAAAAGTGCGTCCAACAAAATCTGGTTATGGGCAGCGCTGGCAGCAGGTTTACTCCTGCTCGGCGGAATGGCGTGGTCTTTATTTCGGACGATGTCTAAAGAAAGCGGGAATTAATCGTCGCTTTCTTATCTAACGAGTTTTGGTTAGTTTTGGGTAGTTTAATTTATATACATGAGGGTGTATGAAGTAATTAGGTGGTATTGTCCAGAGAATGATTGGACAATACGGCTTTCAATTCACATACTCCCCTGTTTTTTTTATTTCTCTTGCGTCAGCGGTGTCTTTTTATCCATCACCTCACGGCAATCACCTTTGAATGTGGCATTGTCATAGTTGGTCCAGCCATAGCTATCAACATAGCGAATATGGGTTTGCAACTTCGGATTTAGAAAACTCCATTCAAGGCGCTCGCCCGGGTAATGGATATTCGCCATGTCTAATAAAGAATGAAATACGTTCTCTGTGGACAGTCTGGCGTTCTGGTGTTTGTACAATTGTTTGATCTTGTCGGGATACTGGGTTTGATACGCGTCCGAGTACCACATGAAAGCCGGAATATGGAATTCATACTGCGTGTTATGGCCATGAAAGGCGAGGTTGCAACTGCCGTCATACAAGGTTTGTCCGTGATCAGATACATACAGCATCGAGGTCAGCTGCTGACTCGTTTTGAGTCGCTTGATTACCTCAGACAACATCCAGTCAACATACAGCACGGAATTGTCATAGCTATTATTGAGCGCTTGCTTGTTTTTTAGATCGGTATAGGCCGGATTGTTGATGCCAAATAATGATGGCTTCCACTGGTCGAATTCTTTAGGATGGCGATGACTGTAATTCCAATGATTACCCAAGGTGTGCAGCACAATCAGTTTTTTAACTGCTGGGTCGTGCATGGCATTTTCCATCGGCGACAACAAAATTTGATCCAGACTGGAGTTATTCGTAAAGCCGCCTAGATTTAAAAACTGTGTGACATCGGCTTCTTTGGCAAACACAGAGGTCGGCGTATCAAATTGCCCAAAGCTCATTTGATTTGACAACCAAAATGTTTTAAAACCCGCTTCTTTGAACGCGCTGATAAACGACTTTTCAGCAAAACCCGCTTTTAAACTCTGTGCCGCAGGCTTGCGCGAGACGATGATAGGTACCGACAAACGGGTAGCAGAGACGGCAGTGACTACATCGGTAAAACTGACGAGCTTGCTTTCCTGCTTTAACAGTGGATTGGTAGCGCGCTCATAGCCGTTGAGACTCCAGCGGTCATAGCGTGAGGATTCTCCAATCACCATGACGACGATTTGGGGCTGGTTTTTATCGCCAGTCAGACTCGCTTTAAAGTGGAATTCACTACTCTTTTCTGCGAGTTGCGACAAATAACTGCGCTCATTCCAAAAATCCTTGCCCCGGATAACCAGGCCGAACGGCCAGGTGCGGGCGAAGGTTTCCTCGTCGTAAGGGATCTTTGCCCAATGAGGTAGTTTGGGGAGCGTCGGCAGTAGCTGATTCCAGGCTTTCTCATAGAAAGTGATCTTTTTACCTGCCACTGATGGTGCTGAGACAGATGCTGGCACTGATATTGATGCTGCTGTTGGTGCCGAGGTACTGCTGTCGTCGTCTTCATCCTCATCTTCTTCCTCGCTGACAGAGGTGCTAGCGCTTAAGCTAGTTGACGCCTTTGCGCTGGCTTTGGCGGATGCAGATGCAATGCCAATTTGCTCGCCGTAAGTCCATGTGGCCGCGCCGCACAGCACTAAGATAATGACCAACCAGCGAGACTTATGCGTCCAATCCAGAGCCTGAGTTCGTTTGCTTAACTTTAAAATACTCCACCACCAGGCAATGACGGTGATCGATACGGCTAGCAATAGCCAGACTTTATTGCCTAAAAATTCAAGCGCTTCTTTTGGGCTGGTTTCTGCGATGATGCCCAGATGATGCGTTGAGATACCTTGCCCAAAAAACAGGCGTAAATAGATTTCCGTCGGTACTGCAAAAAAAGCAGGGAGCAGCAACCAGTGAAACCAGCGCGGCCGCTTCATGGTTGCCCATAAGGCAAGCCAGGTGATTACTTCCATCACCACAATCTGCCAAGCCTGTTCTACGGGCTTATCTAGCAACAATGAGAAGAATGGTAATGCCGACAGTAAAAAATAGCTGACAACAATATAAATAGCGGCGGGCTGCAACAAAGGCGGCATGGTGATGGTGGTCCGGTGTGGTCTGCCAGGCGCAATGCCCAGACATGCGCCAAGCGCAGTGAATCGTGAATACAGCGTAAAGCGCGTAAATATAAAGGATTTAAGATGGCTTGGTGCTGATGAGAAAAACTATGTTGCAATTTATTTTCAAGCTGTTTGCGAATGCGACCCTAAATGCTTGCCTTGTATTCCAGCGCAAACGGGCTATTCTGTAAGCCCAAACTTATGATCATGCCGCGCTAACTACTTGATTTGGTGTAGCTTACGCCGACACAAACAGATTGACAGCGGCAAGATCTAGGGTTTAAACTTGCGAGTTCTCGATTTTGGATGGTCTATAGCTTGCATATTTTCCCAAAAATATGATTGGTTTATTCAGCAAAAATCGGGTGTGTCGGATGAAAGTTCGATGCCAATAAAGATTTAAGTCCCCGGGCAACCGTTTCCGGGTTTGTGTTTAACGTTGTATTTTGTTGGATTAAAAACGATGCCAACCATCAATCAACTGATTCGCCAGCCACGTGTCTCTGTACGCGTCAAAAGCAAATCACCGGCGCTGGAAAACAGCCCGCAAAAACGTGGCGTTTGTACCCGCGTTTATACGACAACTCCAAAAAAGCCTAACTCGGCTTTGCGTAAAGTTGCCAAAGTACGTCTGACTAACGGTTTCGAAGTAATTTCGTATATCGGTGGTGAAGGCCATAACTTGCAAGAACATAGCGTAGTGCTGTTGCGCGGTGGTCGTGTAAAGGATTTGCCGGGTGTGCGTTACCATATGGTTCGCGGTGCTTTGGATACTCAAGGCGTTAAAGACCGTAAGCAAGCTCGTTCCAAATACGGTACGAAGCGCGCTAAGGCCGTTAAGAAGTAATACTCTTGTAAATTAATCTCCATAAAATGGAGCAGTGTCGGCTCCTAATGGGCTGAGTAAGTGGCAGGTTATGATGGCTTGCCGCGAGAAGTAGATGAAATGTTATCTGCGACTCAACTGAAGATTGAAAAGGAATCGAAATGCCACGTCGTCGTGAAGTCCCGAAACGGGATATTCTGCCGGACCCAAAGTTCGGCAATGTAGAAGTAGCAAAATTTGTAAACGTATTGATGTTGTCAGGCAAGAAGTCTGTTGCTGAGGGCATTATTTACGGTGCGTTTAATCACATCCAGCAAAAATCTGGTAAAGATCCATTGGAAGTGTTTGCACTGGCAATCAGTAATGCTAAACCATTGGTTGAGGTTAAGTCTCGCCGCGTTGGTGGTGCTAACTATCAAGTGCCAGTTGAAGTTCGTCCAGTTCGCCGTTTGGCTTTGTCTATGCGTTGGTTGCGTGAAGCAGCTAATAAGCGCAGTGAAAAATCTATGCCACAACGTTTGGGTGGCGAATTGCTTGAGGCTGCAGAAGGTCGTGGCGGCGCAATGAAGAAACGTGATGAAGTTCATCGTATGGCAGAAGCTAACAAGGCTTTCTCCCACTTCCGTTTCTAAGAGTAAAAGTAAAGGGCTATTGTGTATTTTTTATGCAATGGTTCTGGCAGGTAATTTGAATCAGGCCGGGCGTAATTTTCAAAAAAAATTGCGCTCGGTTTTGTCCATTAAAAGATTTAGGATTAGCTATGGCCCGTAAGACCCCCATTGAGCGCTACCGCAATATCGGTATTTCGGCTCACATTGATGCTGGTAAAACTACGACAACTGAGCGCGTTTTGTTTTATACCGGTGTAAACCACAAAATCGGTGAAGTGCATGATGGCGCGGCTACCATGGACTGGATGGAACAAGAGCAGGAACGTGGTATTACTATCACCTCTGCTGCGACAACATGCTTCTGGAAAGGCATGGCGAATAATTTTCTTGAGCATCACATTAATATTATTGATACTCCTGGTCACGTTGACTTCACGATCGAAGTTGAGCGTTCCATGCGTGTTCTTGATGGCGCCTGCATGGTTTACTGTGCGGTAGGTGGTGTGCAGCCTCAGTCTGAAACTGTATGGCGTCAGGCTAATAAGTACAAAGTTCCACGTTTGGCTTTCGTCAATAAAATGGATCGTACTGGCGCAAACTTCTTCAAAGTGTATGAGCAAATGCGTACACGTTTGAAAGCAAATCCAATTTTGATGCAAATCCCTATCGGCGCAGAAGAAAACTTCTTGGGCGTAGTTGATCTGGTCAAGATGAAGGCAATCTATTGGGATGAAGCCTCTCAAGGTATGAAATTTGACTATCGCGAAATTCCTGCTGAACTTGCTGCTTCAGCTCAAGAATGGCGCGAAAAAATGTTGGATGCTGCTGCAGAATCAACAGAAGAGTTGATGAATAAATACCTTGAAGAAGGCGATTTGTCTGAGGAAGACATCAAAACAGCAATTCGTGCACGCACTATTGCGGCTGAAATTGTTCCTATGATGTGCGGTACTGCATTTAAAAACAAAGGCGTACAAGCCATGTTAGATGCGGTTATTGAATACTTGCCTTCACCGGTTGATATTCCGCCAGTCACAGGATTGGATGAGTACGACGAGCCGACTTCGCGCAAGCCAGAAGATACTGAGAAGTTTTCAGCTTTGGCCTTTAAAATCATGACTGATCCGTTTGTTGGTCAGTTGATTTTTTTCCGCGTCTATTCTGGTATGGTTAAGTCGGGTGATACAGTATTCAACCCGAACAAGAATAAGAAAGAACGTCTTGGTCGTATTTTGCAGATGCATGCAAACCAGCGTGAAGAAATCAAAGAAGTACATGCGGGTGATATTGCTGCTGCTGTTGGTCTGAAAGATGCTACTACCGGTGAGACTTTGTGCGATCCATCTTCCATCATTACTTTGGAGCGTATGGTATTCCCTGAGCCAGTTATTTCTCAGGCAGTTGAGCCGAAAACTAAACAAGATCAGGAAAAAATGGGCCTGGCGTTGAATCGCTTGGCGCAAGAAGATCCTTCTTTCCGCGTGAAGACTGATGAAGAATCTGGTCAGACTATCATAGGCGGTATGGGTGAGCTTCATCTGGAAATTATTGTTGATCGTATGCGCCGTGAATTCGGCGTTGAAGCGACCGTCGGTAAGCCACAAGTTGCATATCGTGAAACTATTCGCAAGACTTGCGAAGAAATCGAAGGTAAATTTGTTAAGCAATCTGGTGGTCGTGGCCAATATGGTCACGTAGTTCTGAAAATCGAACCGCAAGAACCGGGTAAAGGTTTTGAATTCGTTGATGCGATCAAAGGTGGTACCGTTCCTCGTGAATATATCCCTGCGGTAGAAAAAGGCGTGATTGAAACTCTTGCTTCAGGCGTACTTGCTGGTTATCCAGTCGTTGACGTTAAAGTCACATTGTTCTTCGGTTCTTACCATGATGTCGATTCCAACGAAAACGCATTCCGTATGGCGGGTTCGATGGCATTTAAAGATGGTTGTCGCAAGGCGAGTCCAGTTATTCTCGAGCCAATGATGGCGGTTGAAGTTGAAACGCCAGAAGATTACGCTGGTACAGTGATGGGCGATTTGTCTTCACGTCGCGGTATGGTTCAAGGTATGGATGAGATTCCTGGTGGTGGCGGTAAGATCATTAAGGCTGAAGTGCCTTTGTCCGAAATGTTTGGTTACTCGACTTCTTTGCGTTCTGCAACGCAAGGTCGTGCAACATACACTATGGAATTTAAGCATTATGCAGAAGCGCCGAAAAACGTTATCGACGCAATCGTGACTTCGAAATCAAAATAATCTGATTTCAGTTCATTAAAAAGCTTTAAAGCATCTGACAAGCTCACTTCATGCCGAAGTGGGTTCATTATTGATAAATCGTTCTTTTTGAAGGAAGAATAAAATGGCAAAAGGTAAGTTTGAGCGCACCAAGCCGCACGTCAACGTAGGCACAATTGGTCACGTAGATCACGGTA
>NZ_JASJXN010000028.1:0-57787 GCF_035018705.1 Undibacterium sp. RTI2.2
GCATTGCTGTTCCATCTGATCAGCCATCTCTATGAAAAAACCTCGCTCATCATTACGACCAATTTGTCATTCGGCGAGTGGGTACAGGTCTTTGGTGATGCAAAAATGACTACCGCTTTGCTTGACCGTGTTACGCACCATTGCGATATCTTGGAAACCGGGAACGATTCTTACCGATTTAAGCACAGCAAAAATCGTTCTGAACAAGCCGATAAAATGGAAAAATTTGGACGCTGACAGGTGGTAAATATTGAACGCTGTTTGACAGTAAAACCCTACAACATCCGCACGACCGTCATTTCGCCGGGGGCGGTTGCCACGGAACTTCCCAATTCGGTAACCGATCCAGTGGTCGCCGAGCGCATTCACAAGTTGTATAAAGAGGTTGCCATCCCTGCTGACTCATTTGCCCGTGTTGTCGCATTCGCGCTTAGTCAACCTGAGGACGTAGACATCAACGAAATTTTATTCAGACCAACATTGCAAGCTTATTAAGCTGACTCTAGCGCTAACTCAAGGAATCTCAAAATGGACATCAAGCGTTGTGGTAGTCAAGCGTCAATCAAGGGACCTGCCGAATTTTTTACTGGTAATGTCAGGATTGATCCTCTCTTTAACTTACCCGAGCCAGCTCGCATGTTGGGTGCCAGTGTTAGCTTCGAACCCGGCGCCAGAACCGCATGGCATACGCATCCTCTGGGTCAAGTCTTGCTCGTCACTGCTGGCTGCGGCTGGACACAATGCTGGGGCGGGCCGATCAAAGTAATACGACAAGGCGACGTCATCTGGTGTCCGCCTGGCCACAAACATTGGCATGGTGCGACTAAGGATAACGCTATGACGCACACCGCAATTGTCGAGCAACTCGACGGTAAGGGCGTCGATTGGTTAGAACAAGTCAGCGATGAACAATATCTGGCTGGTGTAGGCGTGGAAGCGGAATCTGCTTGAGCCAGATTCAAAGTAGTCAACTTAAATAATTTATTGAAAAATGGACATTAGAGAAATGGACATCAAAATGACTGACGTTATTGTCGTGATCGGATCGGGATCAATTGGTCAGGCTATTGCCCGGCGGGTAAGCACAGGAAAGCATATATTGCTAGATGATCTGCGTGAAGAGAACGCTAATGCCGCTGCAAAGACCCTCAGCGAAGCTGGATTTGAGGTCAGTACTGCCGTGGTGGACGTGACTTCTCGCGCGTCAGTCCATGCTCTGGTCGAGACCGCGATATCCCTGGGCTCAGTCACGGGTTTGATCCATGCTGCAGGTGTCTCGCCAACGCAGGCATCACCCGCCACCATACTCAACGTTGACTTATATGGCACCGCACTTGTGCTAGAAGAATTTGGCAACGTGATGGCTCGTGGCGGCGCTGGCGTAGTGATTGCTTCGCAGTCAGGACACCGTCTTCCTGCGCTAACTCCAGAGCAAAACAAGGCATTGGCCACTACACCGACGGAAGAGCTATTGGCGCTGCCCATGCTACAAGCAGACCAAGTGGCCGACTCTCTGCATGCCTACCAAATTTCTAAGCGAGGCAACGCGCTACGCGTCATGGCCGAGGCGGTACGGTGGGGCAAACGCGGCGCACGGATCAATACCATTAGTCCCGGCATCATCATCACGCCTCTCGCCAAGGATGAACTATCCGGCCCGCGTGGCGACGGATACCGGCGCATGATAGGACTATCCCCAGCTGGTCGCGCCGGAACTCCCGATGAAGTTGGCAACGTCGGTGCTTTGCTGATGGGGTCCGATGGCGCATTTATCACTGGCAGTGATTTTCTGATGGATGGCGGGGTCACTGCTTCTTATTGGTATGGCGAACTGGCGCCGACTTGATCAGGTTGGCGTTTAGCGACGTACGATCGCGCGTGAGCTATCGGCCACACTCAAATCGTAAATGCTATATTTCTGCTAAATGTCGCGCCAAGAGAACACGATTAAATTGCATACTCCTACATAGTATATATTTATGTCCATATGATTTATGGTCATCAAGCCATATTTATAAAAAATTGGGGGGAGTATATTGAAATATCCAAGGAAAATAACGAATGCTACAAAGTTTTCCTTTAAGCATAAGGTGTTCCCCTTTTTTTCTACGTCGTTGTGTTGAATGCTTTATGTGGCATTAACACTGCACAAGTCCAGCCTCAAGCATTATTAAGAATTAGCTGGCGCAAGCTCCAGCCGCTTGGTATGCCTTGATGTGCGGCGGATTTTGTAGCGGCTGTGTCGTTCCGGGTAGTATTCATGGCGATCTTGTCAGCCTCTTGCTGAGTACCTGTATGAGACGCCATGATGGACTTTAACAAGCGATGCAATTGCATGGTGTCTGGCAGCATGGTGCCAAAAAAATGCACTGTGTCTTGATGTTGTATCAAGATGGTAGGGAAGTTTTCAATATCGATTTCGTCCACTAAGTGCGCCTGATCTTCTATGTCTATCCAGGCGAAACAGACATCGGGATGCTGTTCGGCTAATTGATCGAATGCGATCCGATAAGCTGTGCAGGTGTCGCACCAGGCTGCGCATAAGCAGGCTACTAGCCATTGTTTGCTTGTTAATTGGCTTTTGATGAGTGCCAAGTCTTCAGTGTTCGTTGCTAAGTTCATGCCTGACATTTTAACCGAACTGATGTTATTCCGGCTTGGCGCGCTTGATTCATGCGGATTCAAAGATCAGAGTTTGGGATTGCCTTCGCGCCCTGTAAAATACGGGCATGACAACACTTCTTGCTATTGAAACTTCGACAGAACTTGCTTCTGCTGCTTTACTGATAGGCGATACCCTGATCAGTCGTGAACTGACGGGGGTACAGACCCATTCCCAAGGTATTTTGCCTGCCATACAATCCTTATTGCTGGAGGCAGGTTTGTCGCTAAAACAATGTGATGCGATTGCTTTTGGTTGTGGTCCCGGGGCTTTTACCGGTGTGCGAACTGCATGTGGGATCGTGCAAGGCTTGGCTTTTGGCACCAACTTGCCGATATTGCCCGTCGTGAGTTTGCAGGCGATGGCAGAATCTGCGCGCCAGCAACATGTCTTATCAAATGATGTCGTTGATTATATTGCGGTACTTGATGCACGCATGGGCGAAGTGTATTGGGCGCAATATCGCTATCTAAACAGCGTATGGCAGGTGATGGTAGCGCCGACTTTATCAAAAGCGGAGGAGGTCAGGGCTGTCGTTGATAGCGACTTATCAGATAGTAGCTCGCTGGTATTTGCGCTTGGGCAAGGCGTTGTGCTGCCTGAAAATGTCAGCATGGCTGAATCGTTTTCGGCACATCTACACATAGCTTGCATGCCGCATGCAAGGCAAATAGCACAACTCGCTTTACCTGATTACCTTGCGGGACGCGGTCTGGATGCATCGCAAGCGCAGCCGCTGTACTTGCGTAACAAAATCGCACTGACTACCGCAGAGCGCATGCAATTGAAAGCGGCGAGCTAATGCAAGGCAACTTGATTTTTAGCCGGCTTGGTTTTGAGGATATCGATGATGTCTTAGCGATAGAAAATCAGGTCTACTCACATCCCTGGTCGCGCGGCAATTTTTTAGATTCTTTGTATAGCGCTTATCATTTGACCGGTTTGCGTGATCCGTCGCAAAAACTGATCGGCTATTTTTTATTAATGCCTGTCGTCGATGAGATGCATTTGCTAAATCTTGCCGTAAGTGCCGAGCATCAGGGTTTGGGTTATGCTCGTTTGATGTTGGACAATATGGTAGCAATGGCACGGGAGAAGCAGTGTCTGGCGATTTTGCTAGAAGTGCGAATCAGTAATCAGCGCGCGATTGAGGTGTATCAGCGGTATGGCTTTAAAGAAATCGGGCGTCGAAAAGCCTACTATCCCGCCCACGACAATCTGCGTGAAGATGCGATTGTGATGCGAATAGAGTTGTAAATCTCGTTATTTTAAATTGTAGTGAATTATGATACTGGTGATGAGTATAGTTAAGTTTTCCAGAGAATTATTGGACAATAAGGCATTTTTAGTAAAAATAATGGGGAGTATATTTAATATTGGGGCAGGATTTCGCAATATCCCAAACGCCGCTGCTATTTTTTATCATAAATTTGACTTGTTTCAACTTTATTCAATCTTATCTAATTAGCTATCAACTAAGCCGTCAACTGAGCCATCATGAACACCCCAGAACATAACAATCCAAAGCAACACGATGCAATGCTGGCAGAGCTGGGTATCGGACCTGTCTGGAAATTGCGTGAAACTAACGTCGATGCTGATGCCCGTTCTGGCGTTGACGCTGCGCAGGCAGGTGCCATCATATCGCCGGAAATCATTACCCGCGCTGGTCGCGAGTCTGATCTATCGTCTGAGCAATCACATGCGCAATTTCATGAGCAATCCCCAGATCAAGCACACCAGCCATTAACAGCAATCCCAGTCAACCCATCAACGCCCACTGCCGAACTAGATTGGGGCGCATTAGAAGCCAGAGTTTCTAACTGCCGTGCCTGTCATTTGTGCGAAGGTCGCGCCAAGACGGTGTTCGGTGTCGGTGATCAACATGCGAAGTGGTTGTTTGTTGGTGAAGGGCCAGGCTATAACGAGAATTTACAAGGGCTACCTTTTGTCGGACCCGCCGGGCAGCTACTAGACAACATCCTGCGCGCTTTGGGTATGCAACGTGGCGCCAATACTTATATCGCCAATATCGTCAAGTGTCGTCCGACCGATGCCCAGGGCAAGGACCGAGCGCCCGCACCCGAAGAAGTCGCTGCCTGCTTGCCGTATTTAAAGCGCCAAATCGCATTGATACAGCCAGAAATTATCATTGCGCTGGGTAAGACGGCAGCGATTTCATTGCTGGATTTAAATCCTGAAACTCCCGTCGGAAAGTTGCGCGGCTCGATTCATCATTATCAGGATTTACCTTTGGTCGTGACTTACCATCCAGCGTATTTACTACGTAAGCCAACTGAGAAAAGTAAAACCTGGGAAGACCTTTGTCTGGCGCTACAGGCAATCGCACAGACCACTGCGGTGGCATCGTCGACTATGTTGGCATCGACCTGAAGCTATCAATTTTTGGAACTGAGTTTTTTTGAAACTGAGCTTGGATGCAAACCTACCAGAAACAGTTTCATCAACAATGGCAGCATCTGCAAGACCCGCATGTGCGCGCGCTGGTATGGATGCTGACCTCGCCCAACTTGCTGGCGAGCGATACCGCTGAATACGCAACACCAGATTCAACCGATCCAACAGGTTCAATCAGCGCATCCCGCTGGCATGGACAGATTGCCCGCATTGCGCTGCCTGATCGACAACAATTATTAAGCTGGATTAATCAGCTTGATCAATATCCCCAGGTTTTGCATGACGCTTTGGCGGTACACAAGCATCGCAGGCTAGGACATTATGCTGAAAACTTACTGGCATTTTTTCTGAATCATCAAAGTTTGTCTGGGCTACAAAATTTACTCTTTGCCCAAAATCTGCAAGTACAAGGTGCTAAGCAAGTGACATTGGGTGAGTTTGATTTTTTATTAAATGACGCCCAGGGATTCGTTCATTGGGAGCTGGCCACCAAGATGTATTTGTTCGTCGGTGATCTGGATCAGACCCATAGCAAGTTTGCACTAGACGACTATATTGGCCCCAATCAGCTTGATACCTTTGCCAAAAAAGCGGACAAACTTTTTAATCAACAATTGCTGTTATCTCACCACGCTGCTGCGCAAGCTTTATTGCAGCGAGCCGTGATTAGCACGCAGGCATTGATGAAGGGCTGGTTATTCTATCGTCAACCGATTGCCTCTGCTAATGCGCCGCCAGAGATCGCGCCTGAGCACTGCCGTGGTTATTGGTGGACGCTACAAGATATGGCGGCTATGGCGATAGAGCATGGCGTGATTTTGGAGCGTATGTCATGGCTGGCACCAGCGCAAACCAAGCCGGAGCAGGTGCTGAATCAGGCAATGTTGATGGATGAAATACAGCGCCGCTTTCAATTGCAAAACACGCCGGTGATGTTGGCAATCATGCGTGAAAACGGCGATCTGATGCAGGAAACGTATCGCGGCATGGTGGTACCGGAGCAGTGGTTAGATCTTGCGCAGGAAAGATATAAGTGATCACATTTAAGTGATTAGCGTTACTTGTGCTTGACAATATCTATCTTGAAAAATGGGATTTTTTAAGGCGTTGGCTGACAAGGGTGCTTATGCTCACCAATCAAAGCAACTGAATCAAATTCCAGTTGGTTCAACTGATGTTTGCGCATCACTAAATACATCGTGCTGGCCATAAACAGACCAAACAGGATGATCACAAAATAAATACTGACGTTGAGAGAAATCAGCAGGGCATACAGTCCTAGCATAGTCAGTACGGAGAGGTTCTCATTAAAGTTTTGTACCGCGATGGAATGTCCTGCGCTCATCAACACATGTCCGCGATGCTGCAATAAAGCATTCATCGGAACCACAAAGTAACCGGCCAGTGCGCCAATTACGATGAGCAATGGATAAGCCACCCACACATTGGTGACTAAGGTCATGCTCATTACCGTCAATCCCATCGCAATACCTAATGGCATTACCGTCAATGATTTTTTTAACGGAACAAATCGCGCTGCTGCTACTGCGCCTAATGCAATCCCGACTGCGACTACGCCTTGTAATGCTGCGGCTTTGTCTAATGGCATTTTCAACGCACTTTGCGCCCATTTCAAAACGATAAATTGCAGAGTCGCACCGGCACCCCAAAATAAAGTCGTGATGGCTAAAGAAATTTGGCCCAATTTATCTTTCCATAAATTGACGAAGCAATTAGCAAAATCTTCTACCAATTTTGCCGGATTACGTTCTTGATGTACGTAACAGACCCCAGTATCAGGTATCCGTAAATTGAATAAAGCGGCCAGAGCATAGCAGGCGGTAATCACACAAATCGCCGCTTGCGTCGCTGTAGAAATATTGAAATCGATGAAGGGGAAATCTAAGTTCAGTAACATCGCAGCATTGTGCGGATTGACTAGCGCACCACCTAATACCGTGCCAAGGATGATAGAGGATACGGTTAAGCCTTCAATCCATCCATTGGCGGCAACTAATTTCTCTGGGGGTAATAATTCGGTCAAGATGCCGTATTTAGCTGGGGAGTAGGCCGCGGCGCCAAACCCGACCACCGCATAAGCCAGTAGAGGATGGACTCGGCAATACATTAAGCCGCAACCAAATACTTTGATCAGGTTGGTAAAGAACATGACTTTGCCTTTGGGGAGCGAATCTGCAAAAGCGCCGACAAAAGGTGCCAACAGCACATACGACAAGACAAAGAAGAGTTTGAGGAAGGGAGGCATCCATTCGGGTGACTCCATGGACACCAACAAAGCGATGGCTGCAATTAATAAAGCGTTATCTGCGAGCGACGAAAAAAACTGCGCCGCCATGATCGTATAAAAACCGCGTTTCATTCTTTTTATATGCCTGTTACGTAATGTCACCGACTCGCTTTATACCATGAAAAACCAAGAATATTTGTGATTTACATGGGGCAAGTTTTACAATACTGGTTAAACTATCAGTAGTTTTGCCAATATACCAAACTAGCTTTGGTAAGATTTAGTTTGCGATTGATTGGCAATTTATTAGCAAGCAGATTTATTGTTGCGACGCACCAAATTTAGATTGTATTGACGCTGTAGTTAGAGCTTATTTTTTAAAGCGTATTTTTTAAAGTTTATTTTTGAAGCTTATTGTTAAAGTCGACATCCACGTTTTTTGATGAATTTATTTGTTTAGACCATGGCCAAACCAAAAACCAATTACACCTGTACCGAATGCGGTGGCATCGTCAATAAATGGGCAGGGCAATGCCCTTCCTGCCAGCAATGGAATACCTTGGTAGAGACCATTATCGAAACTAGCGTCAATCGCTATTCTGCCAAACCACAAAGTCTGGCGCAGACTGCGCCTGTACTGAATCTGTCTGAAATCGATGCAGAAGAAATTCCGCGTTTTGGTACCGGTATTGATGAATTTGACAGGGTGCTGGGCGGTGGTCTGGTTGCCGGCGGAGTAGTGCTGATCGGTGGCGATCCGGGGATTGGTAAGTCGACCTTGCTGCTACAAGCACTCGCCAATTTATCTAAGGTCAAAAAAGTGCTGTACGTCAGCGGTGAGGAATCCGGCTCCCAGATCGCCTTGCGTGCCAAGCGTCTGGCGGTTGATGCCCGTGATTTAAAGTTACAGGCAGAGATTCAGCTAGAAAAAATCCTCAACACGCTGGCAGACCACAAACCGCAGGTGGTGGTGATTGACTCCATTCAAACCATGTATTCGGATGCTTTAAGCTCCGCACCCGGATCGGTAGCGCAAGTCAGAGAGTGCGCAGCGCAACTGACGCGGATTGCCAAGACCATGGATATCACGATGATTCTGGTCGGCCATGTCACCAAAGAGGGCGCACTGGCGGGACCGCGCGTGCTGGAGCATATTGTGGACACCGTGCTGTATTTTGAAGGCGATACCCATTCCAGTTTCCGTCTGGTGCGCGCGATCAAAAACCGCTTCGGTGCGGTCAATGAGCTGGGCGTTTTTGCCATGACTGAACGTGGCTTGAAAGGTGTTTCCAACCCGTCCGCTCTGTTTTTGTCGCAGCACGACACGCAGGTTGCGGGTTCTTGCGTGATGGTGACGCAAGAAGGTACCCGTCCTTTGCTCGTTGAGATACAGGCCTTGGTCGACAGTTCTCACGCGCCCAATGCCAAACGTTTGTCAGTCGGCCTGGAGCAAAACCGGTTGGCAATGTTGCTGGCCGTCTTGCATCGTCACGCAGGTGTTGCAGTGTTTGATCAGGATGTGTTTATCAATGCGGTTGGCGGCGTCAAAATTACCGAACCCGCCGCCGATCTGGCGGTGTTGCTGGCAGTCAATTCCTCGATGCGCAACAAGCCATTGCCTCGAGGTTTAGTCGTGTTTGGTGAAGTCGGCTTAGCGGGTGAAATTCGTCCGGCACCGCGCGGACAAGAGCGTCTACGAGAGGCTGCCAAGCTCGGATTCTCGATTGCGATGATCCCCAAATCCAATGCGCCCAAGCAGCCGATTGAAGGTTTGACCTTAATACCCGTCGACAGGATAGAAGAGGCATTGAATAAAATACGGGATGTCGATAGTTATGTAAAAGATTAGGGTAAAAGATCATGGAATATCGATCATTCTCATAACGAGTACGCCATGCTTGGCATGTCTGTGAGAATATCGATTTCCATATACTCCCCCAATTTTTTATGAAATATGCCTTATTGTCTAAGGATTACATGGACAATTTAAATATACTTGTTGGGAGTATATTTTATGGTGCTGTCTTTATATCGCCTTAAGACTTCGCTTGCAAACACAACTTCGCCGCTGCAACACCGCTACGTACCGCGGCCTCCAGCGTCGCCGGATAATCGCCCTTGGTGTAATCGCCAGCGATAAAACAGTTGCTCAGACCAAGATTATTATCCGGTCTGTCTAATGCGGGTGTGCAAGAAAACGTGGCGCGTTTTTCTGAAATAATTTGATGCCATAGTGGGTTTGCCAGCTGCGGCAGTTGGAATACCTGTGCCAGTTGTTGAGCAATAGCCGTCGCTAAGGCCGAATTGCCCAGGGCAATCGCCTGTTCAGACGCGCTGACAACCACCGCTAATAAACCGGCTTGCGAGGGATGTAACTGGCCTCGATCAAAAACAAACTGTCCCCAGTGCTGGCGCTCTGGTTGATCCCGCAGCGCGAAAAAAGTCCGTGAAAGTTGCAGCTTGGTGTCGTATTGAAGATAACAAGTGGTGATAGCCTCATAGCCAAAACCGGAAAGCTGGCGGGTAGTTTCTTCCCTCAGATTGCCCCCCAAAAGACGCGTCGCTTGCTCAGGATTTGTCGCTACGATTAGTGCATCAAACTCTTGCTGATGGCTGGTATCCGCACTTGTAAAATCTAATTGCCAGCCGTGCTGTGCGGTGGGCGTGATGTGCTTCACGGTGGTACCTAAGTGCACATTGCCACCCGCCGCTTCAATCCATTGTCTGGCTTGTTCAGGGAAGAGGGCGGACAAGTCTAGTTTGGGCAGCAGCATGTCGGATGCCGCTCGTTTTGCTCCCAGACTATCGCGTAAAACATTTAAAAATACTTGTGCCGAGGCACGTTCTGGTGGGGTATTTAAGGCAGCAATACACAAGGGATTCCACATTAGCTGACATAGCCGGTCAGTCTGATCAAAGCGCTCCAGCAGCTCGGTCACGCTGCAATCTTGATTCAGTTGCCATCCCATCCAGCGCGCTGTCGTTGAGAATCTGGCCAGCGCGAGTTTGTCTTGCTTATCCAGTCCTTTAGCACGCAACAGCGCCAGAAGCAAATGCAAAGGCGCAGGCAGTTTGGGCGCGATAAATTGCATGCCATCGATGTGGTTTGGATAAACCATCTGCAAGGGCAAGCGCAAAAGCGCCGCGTCCAGATCAATCCCGACTTTGCGCATGATCGCCAGGCTGGCGCTGTAAGCACCTAGCAAAATATGCTGGCCGTTATCCAGCGCATGTCCATGCAAATCCACCCGCCGCGCCCGACCACCCAAGGTGCGTGCCGCTTCAAACAAGCTCACTGTCGCGCCTCGGCTGGCAAGCTCAGTGGCTGCTGCGCAGCCTGCCCAGCCAGCACCGATTACGGCAATGTGTCGAGCAATTCGTGGATTTTGTTTGCGGTTGATCTGATCGAACTTAGCCACGGATGTAAGTTTTCCAGGCTAGCCAGAGTTTGCGGATGGGTGTCAGCGAGACGCGCTGTGTCAACACTTTAAAGTGATCGTCTTTAATTTCTACCAGCAAGGCGCGATAAATGGCGGCCATAATCAGACCGGTGCGCTGCGCTTTACGATCTTCCGCAGGCAGCAGTGCAAAGGCGTCGTCATAGAGTTGCTGCGCCCGATCGTACTGGAACTGCATGAGCGCTTCAAATTCTGGGCTGTGGCGCGCATTCAGAATGTCGGCGGCGGTGACTTTGTGTTGCTGTAACTCATTGACTGGCAAATAAATCCGGCCTTTACGTGCATCTTCACCGACATCGCGAATGATGTTGGTCATCTGGAAAGCCAGCCCTAATTTTTCAGCAAATTGTTTGGTTTG
Source organism: Undibacterium sp. RTI2.2 (assembly GCF_035018705.1). Classification (NCBI taxonomy): domain Bacteria; kingdom Pseudomonadati; phylum Pseudomonadota; class Betaproteobacteria; order Burkholderiales; family Oxalobacteraceae; genus Undibacterium; species Undibacterium sp. RTI2.2. Next base: position 11,145 of record NZ_JASJXN010000028.1, read on the forward strand.
CGGATTTTTGATGCCAAAAATACTGGCGGACAAAATACCGACGACGCCAGCCACATGCCAGCAATATTTTTGCAGACCGATAAAATCGAGATAGCGTGTCTGGTTTAAGTCCATCTCCATGCCATCAATGATCGCCAGCAAATGTGCTCCATCCAAAGCATAGGTTGCCATGTGCGGCAATAAGGCTTTGGTGACGGGATGGGTGGGGTGATTATTCACCATGGCTTGGATTTCACCACGCCACCAGCTGAGTTTGCTGCGGGCAATGCCATCGTCTGTGCTCTCATCAACGACATCATCGACCTCGCGACAAAACGCGTATAGCGCCGTGATGGCTAAGCGTCTTTCATTCGGTAGAAATAAAAAACTGTAATAAAAACTGGAGCCGCTTTGAGCAGCTTTTTGTTGGCAATATTCGTCTGGTGACATGCTAAGTGAGTGAAATTATCTGTAGAGAACTAGTAGTCCGCTGTTAGCTGCGTGCAATGCAGCAATAAGTCCGTATGTTATCCGAAGTGACAGAGACTACAAATAGACAAGGCAGAATTAGAAGGTGGGGCGTTACTTTAATCTGTTTTGCGATGCGCTTTTAGTAAAGTAATCGGATGTTTTGACCTAGAAATACATGTAATGCTTTGTAATCTGATACGTTTTTTGTATCCGGCGCACGCTTTTTTCGTCAAGCTCATATACCATTACGCAATTACTCAAATTAAGCAGTGTATATATTGCAATAGTATTGGGTTTGATTGATTTTGACCAAATGGAATAGCGAATGAAAATGATGAAAAAAACGAGCCTGGTTCTTTTAGCGAGCAGCTTGCTGCTGGTCTTGGTAGCGTGCGGCGGCTTTGTCTACACGACGGTCGGCGGCACAGTTACTGGTCTTGGCAATAGCACCACCTCTGGCGGCACCTTGGTGTTGAGGAATGAAGGTAATTTTGTTCAGCAATTGACATTAGATGGTCCTTTCTCCTTTAAAGTCGCAAGTAATGCTAGCTATACCATCAGTGTTGCGACACAGCCCGCCCAAGTTAATTGTGCGGTAGCCAATGGTACAGGCACCATGACCAGCGATGCCGCAGTAACTAATATTGCGGTGACATGCGTACCTAAGGTGCCTGTGATTGCAACTGTTTCGGGATTAACTGCGGGCTCATTACTCTTGTATAACAATGCGAACGTTAATCTTGATGCCTTGACCTTCACTACCAATATTGCAGGAACTTTTTCTTATTACATTCCAAATGGTTCCGCTTATGCGGTGACTATTGGTTTGCAACCGGCAGCACAGACTTGTACTGTACAAAATGGTAGTGGCACAGCGAGTACTACTAATCCGCAACTAGCTGCCAATGTGCTCGTTAACTGTGTGCCAAGTGTTCCGGTTTCTGTGATTATTACTGGTTTAGGTAGTGGCAAATCAGTGGTGCTGGCCAATGGTGCGGATAGTTTGACTGAAGGTGCAAATGGCACCTTTACTTTCGCTAATTCAGTCTTAGATGGTCAGCCATATGCTGTAACAGTGACGACACAACCGGTTGGACAAACTTGTACCGTGGTTGGTGGTTCGGGTACGGCACGACTAAGTAATCCGACTGGCGCAAGCAATATCCAGGTTAATTGTATATAAGCTCTGATTTAAGCTTGTATAGAATTTAGTAGATGGTTTCTATATAAGTTCCGTTTCTATATAAGTTCTATAACTGAGTTCTATAAATAAGTTTTCCAAAGAAGCCCAGCAAAAGTAAAAAGCCGATCTTTGTAAAGATATCGGCTTTTTACTTTATGAAGCAGGTTAGCTTTTATACGCTTTCGAGTGCGCCATCCTGATTGAAGAAAAACATATCCTCATGTTTAAATCCCCAGCGCCCACCTTTAAGCCTGACAAAAGGCTCGAAGGTAAAAAATGGCACATCTCCCAAACACAAAGTATTACTGGTCTGGATATATTGTCGTTCATCCCGATTAGTGGCAACGCTGTGGCCTACATTGCCGCGGTAATCTAAGTTCACAAAACCACTCTCGCGTATGCGCACGTTGGCCCATTCAAACAACTGTTCAAACGTGGTATCCGGTTTTACGAAGCGTGGCATTTGCTGGTGTAGCTGGTGCAAAAAATGTAAGCCATTTTTAAATTCGAGCTGCTTAGGTTTTTCGCTGAGTTTGCCATCTTCGATGACAAATGAGCGAGCGTAATCTCCCCAGCAATTATCTTTGATCGGACTGAGGTCTATCGTAATCAGGTTGGACATGCCAACCGCTTCCTCACTGGCGCTGTAGTTGTTGCCAGCAATAGATACGCAACTTCTGGACCCCAATAACACCAGGGCAGGGCATTGGTAATACCAGGTTTCCGGGTAACCAGATTCAGATAACAGGGCGTGTGCTTTTGCCGCAAGACTCTGCTCGGTATCTTCTGGCGTAATTAAGGACCCCAAACGCGCCAAAGCGAACTTAGCCGCATGTTGCGCTTTACGGTGCTCTGCAATTTGCAGTTCGGTTGGCATGAGCTAGCTCTTAATGATGTTGAGTTGCGGGTTGATGTACCTAGTGACGTGCCAGATGGTGTATTGGCCGGATAGTGTGATGCGTCAGCAGATTAAAAACAGAATCTGATTTGCCCTACTTATTTTTTACCGCTGCCTGTCACCGCGTGTACCCCAGCCGCCGTTACATCAACCGCAGTACCCACCACCGCACTACCTACTTTGACCGTTGTAGATACCGCCGCGTCTGCAATTGCGATTACGGTGCATCCACTGGCACTCAGACTGCCAAGCAACATGCTGAGGCAACATAATAAGCGGGAGGAAAAAAGAGGAAAAGAATTTCGCATCATTATGCCCGAAAAGAAAATTGCATCGTATTGATCATTGGTGTACGACATGGTATCCGCATAGTAAGGTGCTGTACGCGGCAAAGCTATAATAATTTTGCAACAGCCTGTAATTTATTTGTACTACTCACGCGTACAGAGTTTGTGTTTTTACCCCGACGCTTACATCCAGATTGCGCGCCAGGCAATCACCAACCAATCACTTTTTCCTATGGATGGACGGTGCCTAAAAACATCGCCATGAACAGCGTCAATTTTTTCCAAGATACGTAATCCACCTTGTACAACAAGACGTAATTCCCAACCTATCCTACCTTTTAAACGTTTACATAGTGGGCTTCCGCTTAACAGCATCGTACGTGCTCTGTCGGTTTGAAATCGCATCATTTGCTGCCAATTTTCATTCACTTGCTTATTTGCTATTTGTTGTTCAGTAATACCAAATTGCGTCAGGTCGTCTAAGGGGAGATAGATTCTTTGTTTATGCCAATCGACAGCGACATCTTGCCAAAAATTGATCAGTTGCAGCGCAGAGCAAATTACTGCGGAGTCTTTTAGATTGTCCGGTGTTGTCGCCTTATAGAGATGCAACATGAGCGTTCCGACAGGATTGGCAGAGCGTCTGCAATAATCTAATAATTCAGTAAAGCTTTGATAGCGGGTAATCACCACATCTTGTTTAAATGCGGACAGCAAGTCCCGAAAGGCTTGTAAAGGCAGGCGATATTGCGCAATATAATAATTAAGCTTTTGAAACAAGCCAATGTCACTTATTTCATTTAATTCTATTTTGGTCAATTCCGTTTCATATTGGTTAAGCGCAAACAAACGTTGTTCTGCGGTTGCATCACCTTCATCTGCAATGTCGTCCGCCGTTCTGGCAAAAGCATAAATAGATTCAACTGCTGGACGTAAGTGTTCGGGCAGCAAAATTGAGGCTACAGGGAAGTTTTCGTAATGATCTATTGACATAGCATTGGTTGAAATTGCAATAAAAAATAAATGACTCTAAAGTCATTGGCAAAAAAATGTTGCGCAACTATAATTACTAACCGTTTAGTCAGTAACTGATTGAGTCACTTGAAATGATATTCAAATGGTCTACCCAAAGTATTTTGTCTATCCGTTAGCAGTCAGTAAGTGTTTTGTCATTCATTCCGTTAGAACGTTTAAAAAAAGCTGGGATAAGATTTGAGCAAGACGTAAATAAGATTTAAGCAAGATTTAAGCAAAACTTAAAAGTAATAAATTTTGATTGCCATCCGGCAAACGCATATTCTTGGTATTTACAGCCAGCATAGTAAAGGAAACCCCACGTGCCAACCGTACAAAAAAACTATTTCAGTGAGTTCACTGATGCAAACAAAGCATCTGGCATACGTTTATCTATTGCAAAACATACTCTTGTACTCGGTGTGAGTACCGTACTGTTGCTAACTGCATGCTCAAAGCCAGCAGAAAAAGTAGAAGATATTCGTCCAGTACGAGTCGTCAAAGCTAGTGCAAATAGCGCTGACTCGGCTACGGAATTTTCTGGCGAGGTGCGCCCACGGATAGAGTCACGCCTTGGTTTTAGAGTGGCAGGTAAAATCGTTCTCCGCAAAGTTGATGTGGGTAACTTGGTAAAACGTGGTCAGGTATTGATGCAGCTTGATCCGCAAGACCTGGCGTTAGCGCAAACGCAGGCAAAAGCTGGATTAATGGCGGCGGAGAGCAATCGTGATTTGGCCAGAGCAGAACTCAAGCGTTATCAAGAATTGCGACAAAAGAATTTTGTCGCTGCTACTGTATTAGAGTCCAAAGAAACTACTTATAAAGCGGCTCAAGCGAGTTATGAGCAGGCGCAGGCATCATATAAAAATCAGGTCAATCAATCTGGTTACACGACCCTAATTTCTGACGTAGATGGCGTGGTTACCGGGATTGACGCGGAGGTAGGGCAGGTCGTTGCAGCAGGTACACCGGTAGTGCGCGTCGCGCAATCCGGTGAGATGGATGTGGTTGTAGGTATTCCTGAGGATAAAGTAAATACGATACGCCAAATTTCTGATATCCGGGTACGTTTGTGGGCGAATCAAGGCGAAGTGTTAGAGGCGAAGCTACGTGAATTATCGCCAATTGCTGATGCGGTGACTCGCACTTATACAGCCAAAGTCGCTCTTCCAGCTAATTCTAAAGATGTCAGATTAGGCATGACTGCTTACGTCACTTTCTCTGCTAAAACGCCTAATGCAATGATACGTCTGCCGATGACGGCATTATTTAATGATAAAAATATGACTTCGGTATGGGTCGTTGAGGGTGGTGCTGTTAAATTAGTTCCAGTCATCATTGCGGGTTCTGCCGGACAAGATATATTGGTTGCCAAGGGTGTTGTAGCAGGACAAATGGTGGTGACAGCTGGTGTGAATTTATTAAAAGTCGGACAAAAAGTATCGATTCTTGGAGGCGAGCTTGCGAGTGCCAGTCCAACTACTGATTCCGTTAAAGCAGCTAGCGATGTAGCAGGAGTGGCTAAATGAGCGATTCCTCCCGAGGTTTTAATTTATCGCGGTGGGCTCTGGAACACATTCCATTAACCCGTTACTTAATTGTGGTGCTGTTATTAGGCGGCATTTTGAGCTATGGACGGCTGGGGCAAGATGAAGATCCTCCATTCACTTTCCGTAATATGGTGGTTAGGGCCGTTTGGCCTGGTGCAACTGCTTTGCAGATGGCGGAGCAAGTAACCGATAAACTTGAGAAGAAACTACAAGAGACGCCGTATATAGACAAAATACGCAGCTACTCCAAGCCTGGTGAGACCCTCATCATTTTGCAATTACGCGAATCGACTCCACCAAAAGAGACCGCACAATCCTGGTATCAAGTCCGTAAAAAAATTGGAGATATCAGCAGCACTTTGCCATCTGGTGTGCTCGGTCCATTTTTTAATGATGAATTTGGTGATACCTACGGATCTATCTTTGCTCTGTCTGGCGATGGATTTACCTATGAGCAGGTCAAAGAATATGCGGACTTTGTACGTCAGCAATTTTTGCGCATACCGACAGTTGCTAAGGTTGAGTTGTTTGGCGTGCAAGATGAGAAAATCAATATTGAATTTTCTCAAAAAAAGTTTTCTCAGTTAGGAGTTTCTTTTGACACGATTGTTAGTCAAATTAATTCCCAAAATACGATTAATGCCACAGGTATTCTAACGACCGCAGCAGATAATTTACAGGTCAGGATTTCTGGTGCGTTAGTGACAGTAAAAGATCTAGAAAATCTGCAATTACGCGCCAATGGAACCACTTTTCGTTTAGGTGATTTTGCGACAGTTAAGCGAGAGTATAAAAATCCTCCGCAGGATAAAATGCGCTTCAACGGTAAAGAAGTAATTGGTCTTGGTATTTCCATGGAGCGAGGCGGGAATATTATTGACCTAGGTAAAAATCTCGAAAAAGCGACAGCCGAGGTTAAGAGCAAATTACCTGTTGGTATTCAGATTGAACGCGTTTCTGATCAACCTAAAATGGTTGCGTCTTCTGTTGGCGAGTTTGTCCATACTTTAATTGAGGCCGTGGTTATTGTCTTGGCGGTGAGTTTTCTCGCTTTGGGTTTGCATACTAAACCATTCCGTTTAGATGTATGGCCTGGCTTAGTCGTCGGCTTGACTATTCCTTTGGTGCTGGCAGTGACGTTTTTGTTTATGCGGATATTTGATATTGACCTGCATAAAATTTCTCTAGGTGCCCTGATTATTGCACTTGGACTGTTAGTCGACGACGCCATTATTGCCGTTGAGATGATGGTGCGCAAAATGGAAGAGGGCTTCTCTCGTTTTGATGCCGCGACTTTTGCTTACACGTCAACCGCGATGCCGATGTTGACGGGGACCTTGATTACAGCGGCAGGATTTTTGCCGATTGGTTTAGCTAAATCTGCCGCGGGGGAATACACATTTTCGATGTTCTCAGTAAACACGTTAGCTTTGATTATCTCTTGGTTGGCGGCGGTGTTATTTACTCCTTACCTTGGTTACTTGCTACTCAAGGTGAAGCCATCCTCTAATGCTGACGGTCATCATGAATTATTTGACACACCATTTTATTCACGTTTCCGTAAGCTGGTTACCTGGTGTGTTGAATGGCGAAAAACTACCATCCTCATTACGCTTGGTGTCTTTGGCTTAGGTATTTTCGGTTTTAAATTTATTGAGCAGCAATTTTTCCCTGATTCTAGTCGCCCTGAACTGATGGTGGAGTTGTGGTTGCCAGAAGGAAGTTCCTTCGGGGCGACCGAGGCACAGGCTAAAAAGTTTGAGCAGTTCATTCAAAAACAAGAAGGTGTTGAGAGCGTGACCAGCTATGTTGGTACTGGCAGTCCACGTTTTTATTTGCCGCTAGATCAAATCTTCCCTCAGACGAATGTGGCGCAAATCGTTGTGTTGCCAAAAGATCTTGAGGCTAGAAACGCGCTACGTTTAAAAATCGTCAATGTGTTTAAAGTTGATTTTCCTGAAGTACGTGGACGCGTTAAGGTGTTGCCTAGTGGTCCACCTGTTCCTTATCCTGTGCAGTTCCGCGTGACAGGTTTAGAAGTCGCCAAGGTTCGTGAGGTGGCAGATCGGGTTAAAGATGTCATGCGTGCCAATCCTAATGCTATTGGCGTCAATGATAATTGGAATGAGTCAGTGAAGGTTGTGCGTATCGATTTGGATCAAGATAAATTGCGTGCCTTAGGTGTTACTTCGCAATCAGTAATGCGGGCGGCGAATACTATTTTGACAGGTTCAACTGTTGGACAATTTAGGGATGGCAATAAGCTCATTGATATCGTGGTTCGGCAACCTGTTGATGAGCGATCAACCATCAATGCGTTAGGCGATGCAAATATTCCTACGGCAAGTGGTAAGTCTGTTCCCTTATCTCAAGTAGCAAGAATTAATCTGGTTTGGGAGCCTGGTGTAGTCTGGCGCGAGGGACGGGAGTGGGCAGTTACGGTTCAGTGTGACGTTGTCGATGGCATACAGGGTCCGACGGTTTCCAGCCAGATTTCGCCTAAGTTAGAGAAAATTCGCTCTGAGTTATTACCTGGCTACAAAATTGAATTGGCTGGTGCAGCGGCAGATAGTGGGAAAGCGCAAGAATCAATATCGGCAAATGTACCTTTAGTGATATTCATTATTTTTACTTTATTGATGTTGCAATTGCATAGCTTCTCACGTTCTTTATTGGTATTTTTGACTGGGCCACTTGGTATTGCCGGCGCAGCGATGGCTTTATTACTATTGCATAGACCGTTCGGCTTTGTTGCGCAGCTAGGAGTGATTGCCTTGTTTGGAATGATTATTCGCAATTCGATTATTTTGATTGATCAGATTGAGCAAGATATTCAAGCAGGCGCTTCCGCTTGGGACGCGATTGTGGAGTCGGCTGTGAGGCGTTTCCGTCCAATTATTTTGACAGCCGCCGCAGCAGTTTTAGCGATGATTCCGTTGTCCCGATCAGTTTTTTGGGGGCCAATGGCAGTCGCGATCATGGGTGGATTGATCATTGCGACAGCTTTAACTTTGCTATTTTTACCTGCTTTATATGCTGCATGGTTTAGGGTGAAAAGACCAGTTTGATAGGCTCTGATTGTGAGTGCGAGTCGGGCTTGCTACTGTTTATATAGTGAGCCTGACTAAATAATTGCAAAGCAAACTCTAAAAAAGAGCCACATCGGATTAAAATCCAGTAGAATATGTGGCTGGAGTTGAAATGCCACATGCAATAGTCTTGGGCGACACTTGAATTTCGGGTCGCCCTTTGCTTTTGTGCCAGTTTTTAATTTTGGCAAGTGTTCTCATCCCGCGAGGATGGCGAAATTGGTAGACGCACCAGGTTTAGGTCCTGACGCCAGTAATGGTGTGGGGGTTCGAGTCCCCCTCCTCGCACCACAGAATTTTTTTTATTTGGACGATTTTCATGGCAACTGCAGTCGATACTTTAGATAAATTGGAACGCCGTCTTACTATTTCTTTTCCGATCGCCGATGTGCAATCTGAAGTGGAAAAGCGTTTGAAATTGCGCGCACGCACAGCGAAAGCCCCTGGCTTCCGCCCTGGAAAAGTGCCGATGAAAATGGTCGCCGCGCAGCACGGTTATCAAGTCGAAAATGAAGTCTTAAATGATAAAGTTGGCCAGGCATTTAATGTCGCTGCTAACGAGAATAAATTGCGCGTCGCTGGATATCCACGCATTGAACCAAAATCTGGTGAAGGCGTAGCCGAAGGTAGTTTAGCCTTCGACGCAACGTTTGAAATATATCCAGATGTTGTAGTTGGTGATTTGTCTTCTGCAGAAGTAGAACAAGTTAAAGCTGAAGTATCCGATGCGGAAATTGATAAAACTATCGATATTTTACGCAAGCAACGCGTTCACTTTCATGCCAAAGGTGAGCAAGGTGCTCATGGAGACGGTGGTGACTTATCGGCAAAAAATGGTGATCGTGCGACTTTAGACTTCGTTGGTAAAATTGATGGTGTAGAGTTTGCTGGCGGCAAAGCTGAAGATTTTGCTTTTGTGCTAGGCGAGGGTCGTATGTTGCCTGAATTTGAAGCTGCTACGTTAGGCTTGAAATCTGGCGAGAGCAAAACATTCCCATTGTCGTTTCCATCAGATTATCACGGTAAAGATGTAGCTGGTAAAACTGCAGAGTTCACTGTCACTCTGAAAAAACTAGAGTGGGCACATCTTCCTGATGTTGACGCTGAATTTGCAAAAAGTCTAGGTGTAGACGATGGTGATTTAGTCAAAATGCGCGCTGATATCAAAGAAAATCTTGAGCGTGAAGTTAAAGGTCGCGTTAAAGCTAAAACTAAAGATAGTGTAATGGATGCTTTAGTTAAAGCCGTAGAATTTGATGTGCCAAAATCCTTGGTAGAGCAAGACGGTCAACGCTTGGCAGAGATGACTCGTCAAGACATGGCTCAGCGCGGTATGAATGTTGCAGATGTTCCATTCCCACCAGAATTGTTTACGGCGCAAGCGGAACGCCGTGTTCGTTTAGGATTGATATTGGCTGAGTTAGTAAAAGCTAATAATTTGCAAGCAACTGCTGAGCAGATTAAAGCGCAAGTCGAAGATTTCGCTCAGAGCTATGAAGATCCTCAGCAGGTCGTTAAATATTATTTTAGTGACCGTAATCGCTTAGCTGAAGTTGAAGCCCTTGTATTAGAAGAAAACGTCGTTAACTATGTCTTAGGTAAGTCAAAAGTCACTGACAAGGTGTTACCTTTTGATGAATTAATGGGTAACAACGCGCAATAACTAAAGGGAAATCCAATGACAGGCATTATTCGTGGTTCAGCATTAGATACCAACATGCTCGGTATGGTGCCTATGGTTATAGAGCAAAGTGGTCGCGGCGAACGTGCTTACGACATTTACTCTCGCTTGTTAAAAGAGCGTGTGATCTTTCTAGTTGGGCCAGTAAATGATCAAGCTGCAAATTTAATCGTAGCTCAGTTATTGTTTTTGGAAAGTGAAAATCCTGATAAGGATATTTCGCTTTACATTAATTCTCCGGGTGGCTCTGTATCAGCTGGTATGGCGATTTATGATACCATGCAATTTATTAAGCCTGATATATCCACTTTGTGTACAGGTTTGGCCGCGTCAATGGGTGCATTTTTATTGGCTGCTGGTGCGAAAGGCAAACGTTTCTCACTGCCAAATTCTCGTATTATGATTCACCAACCTTTGGGTGGTGCTCAAGGTCAAGCCTCTGACATAGAAATACAGGCGCGTGAAATTTTGTACCTGCGTGAACGTTTGAATGGAATCCTAGCTGACAAAACTGGCCAGACAGTTGAGCAAATTGCGAAAGATACTGATCGTGACAACTTTATGTCGGCCGAATCTGCAGCGGAGTATGGTTTAATCGATAAAGTCTTAACGCATCGCGCCTGATATACTAAAAATATTGAGTAATTAGAAGACGTCCGCGCTTATTAAGTGCGGACGTTTTTTATTGTGCTCTATAATTAAATTGCTAGCGGGTTTTATATTGATTTGTTATCTTCGTATTTTCGTGTCCTTCTTCAATGACATATATCGGATTTACGGTTAATATCAAAATTATTCTCGCTTAATTTTTGCTTAATTCCTGTTAAAGATATACGTACTATGCCTGATAAAAAATCCTCCACTGGCGAAAAGCTTTTATATTGTTCTTTTTGTGGCAAAAGCCAACATGAGGTTAAAAAACTAATTGCAGGTCCGTCTGTTTTCATTTGCGATGAATGCATCGATCTGTGTAACGATATTATTCGTGACGAAGTTGGCAACTTGGAATCTATTTCCAGTGCAAAAACTGATCTGCCAACACCTTTAGAAATTACAGCTTTGCTTGATCAATATGTAATTGGTCAAGTAACAGCAAAACGTATTCTTGCTGTAGCTGTTTATAATCATTACAAGCGCTTAAAGCATCTTGGTAAAAAAGATGGTATTGAGCTATCTAAGAGCAATATCCTTTTGGTCGGCCCAACTGGGTCAGGTAAGACCTTACTTGCACAAACTTTAGCACGTATGCTCAATGTGCCGTTTGTAATTGCTGATGCGACAACTTTGACTGAGGCTGGCTATGTAGGCGAAGACGTTGAAAATATTATTCAAAAGCTGCTTCAAAACTGCAACTATGAAGTTGAGCGAGCCCAAAAAGGGATCGTTTATATTGATGAAATCGATAAAATATCTCGTAAGTCAGATAATCCTTCAATTACCCGCGATGTTTCTGGAGAAGGCGTACAGCAAGCATTATTGAAATTGATTGAGGGTACGATGGCATCCGTGCCACCGCAGGGAGGGCGCAAACACCCTAATCAAGATTTCATTCAGATCGATACCACAAATATTATGTTTATTTGTGGCGGTGCATTTGATGGTTTGGCTAAGATTATTTCTGACCGCTCTGAACGCAGCGGCATAGGATTTTCTGCTAGCGTGAAAAGTCAGGCAGAGAAGAGTGCTAGCCAGGTTATGCAAGATGCAGAACCGCAAGATTTGATTCGTTTTGGTTTGATCCCTGAGCTTGTCGGTCGTTTGCCTGTGATTGCAACTCTCAACGAGCTTGATGAGACGGCATTAATTCAAATCTTGGTCGAGCCGAAGAATGCGCTGATCAAGCAATATTCTAAATTGCTTGAAATGGAGGGTGCTGAGCTTGAAATCAGGCCAGCAGCTTTGCAAGCAATTGCAAAAAAAGCAATCGCACGTAAAACAGGTGCACGAGGCTTAAGATCTATTCTTGAGCACGCGTTGCTAGATGTTATGTATGATTTGCCTAGCGAGCAAAATGTTTCTAAAGTGGTTATTGATGAAAATACTATTACCAATGGCGCAAAACCTTTGTTGATTTACGACGAGCAACCGAAGGTGTCAGGTATAAAATCTTAATCCTTTAAAATTGTGGGTGAATGTCATAATTGATCCACGGTATTTGGAATAAGCAGTACAATTAATTACACAATAAAATTGAGCTTCAATCGAAAAGCTACCCGGAGTTTCTCTCTGAGTGGCTTTTTTTATTGTTTTTCGGATGACGGGCTTGAGATTTAGCCTAGTGCGCCAATCTATATACTAGAAATTTTGAATAAGGTGCGCCATGACAACTTCTATAATTACTGAACAAACCGAATTGCCTTTATTGCCACTGCGCGATGTGGTTGTGTTTCCACACATGGTTATTCCTTTATTTGTGGGGCGTCCAAAGTCCATTAAAGCTTTGGAAGCAGCAATGGAGCAGGGCAAGAGCATCATGTTGGCGGCACAAAAAGCTGCAGCAAAAGATGAGCCATCTGCTGACGATATTTACGAAATCGGCTGCATTGCCAATATTTTACAAATGTTGAAATTGCCAGACGGCACTGTTAAGGTGCTGGTCGAGGGTGCGCAGCGTGCACGTATCCACAAGATTACTGAAACAGAGTCTCACTTCACAGCAGAGCTCACTCCTGTTGCGCTGGAAGAGGGTGATGACTCTGAAGTAGAGGCAATGCGCCGTGCAATCGTTCAGCAATTTGATCAATATGTAAAACTGAATAAAAAAATCCCACCTGAAATTTTGGCATCACTTTCCGGAATTGATGATGCGGGTCGGTTAGCCGATACGATTGCTGCACATTTGCCTTTGAAGCTAGAGCAAAAGCAAGTCATTCTGGAAATTTTTAGCGTTGCCAAACGTTTAGAACATTTGCTTGGTCAATTGGAGGGTGAGCTTGACATTCTGCAAGTAGAAAAGCGTATCCGTGGCCGTGTTAAGCGTCAGATGGAAAAATCTCAGCGTGAATACTATTTGAATGAGCAAGTAAAAGCGATTCAAAAAGAACTCGGTGAAGGTGATGAAGGTGCTGACATCGATGAGTTAGAAAAGAAAATTCTAGCCGCAAAGATGCCGAAAGAAGCGCATAACAAAGCGATGAATGAGTTGAAAAAGCTTAAAATGATGTCGCCTATGTCTGCTGAGGCAACTGTTGTTCGCAACTATATAGACACGATCGTTAATTTACCTTGGAAGAAAAAATCCAAGGTAAACAATGATTTAACTAACGCTGAAAAAGTGTTGGAAGATGATCACTTTGGTTTAGATAAGGTCAAAGAGCGTATTCTGGAATATCTTGCCGTACAACAGCGCGTTGATAAACTGAAAGCGCCAATATTGTGTTTGGTCGGCCCCCCAGGTGTGGGTAAGACCTCCCTTGGTCAATCTATAGCACGTGCTACTAATCGTAAGTTTGTACGTATGGCGCTGGGCGGTGTTCGTGACGAGGCGGAGATCCGCGGTCATCGACGCACTTATATTGGCTCTATGCCCGGTAAGATATTGCAAAGCTTATCGAAAGTAGGCGTGCGTAATCCATTATTTTTACTGGATGAAGTAGATAAAATGGGGGCGGATTTCCGTGGCGACCCGTCTTCTGCGTTACTTGAGGTGCTAGATCCTGAACAAAACCATACTTTTTCTGATCATTACATCGAAGTTGATTTCGATTTATCAGATGTTATGTTTGTAGCGACCTCTAATTCATACAACATTCCGCCAGCTTTGTTGGATCGTATGGAGGTTATTCGTTTGTCGGGTTATACCGAAGACGAAAAAGCTAGCATTGCCCAGCGTTACTTACTTCCTAAACAAATTAAAAATAATGGTTTGAAGGATGGTGAAATCAGTGTTGCTGAAAGTGCTATTCGAGACATTATTCGTTATTACACTAGAGAAGCAGGGGTACGTTCCTTAGAGCGTGAGTTATCAAAAATTTGTCGCAAAGTCGTTAAAATGCTCTTACTTAAAAAGAGTGAAAAGAAAGCAACGATTACATCAAAAAATCTTGATAAGTTTTTGGGTGTTCGTCGTTACGATTTTGGTGTGGCGGTCAAAGATAACCAGGTTGGACAAGTCGTTGGTCTTGCGTGGACTGAAGTCGGCGGCGATTTATTGACAATTGAAGCAGTTGCAATGCCTGGTAAAGGTGGCGTGATACGTACCGGTACTTTAGGCGATGTGATGAAGGAGTCGATTGAAGCTGCTCGCACCGTAGTTCGCAGTCGTGCGAAGCGCTTGGGTATTAAGCCAGATGTGTTTGAAAAAAGTGATATTCATATTCACGTTCCAGAGGGGGCAACGCCAAAAGATGGTCCTTCCGCTGGTATTGCTATGACGACAGCTCTGGTATCTGTTTTTACCGGGATACCGGTACGTGCAGATGTAGCGATGACTGGTGAGATTACCTTGCGTGGTGAAGTATTGCCTATCGGTGGTCTAAAAGAGAAATTATTGGCCGCTCATCGAGGCGGAATTAAGACGGTTTTAATTCCTGAAGAGAATGCTAAAGATTTAACTGAGATTCCTGATAACGTCAAAAATAAGCTAGAAATCATTCCAGTGCGTTGGATAGATAAAGTCTTAGAAATTGCTTTAGAACGTCAGCCAGTTGCTTTGACTGATGAAGAAGTTTTAGTAGCTGCTACGGCCACTAAAGTTGAAGGTGGCGTTGATGTTGGTGGTGTTGTAAAGCATTGAGCCTGATCCGAAATTTGGTTTTAATCAGATAGTTTTCTCTGATTAAAAACTAAAGAAATTAAAATGGCCGCTAGTTACCTAGTGGCCATTTTTTATTCATAATTGATTTTCTGGGTTATCTAATCTTTAAATCATTGTCTAAATAGTAAATTAAATTGACCGATAATTTAACTTTTGTCGAGACGATGAAAGTAGGCTCGAAACATAAAATTTTATGCATTTAATCGGAGTTATTGCATACTATGGGTGAGTATATTTTAATTGTCTATGCACCAATTGAGTAAAATCATGTTTTTCAAAAAGATTGTGGGGAGTATATTGATTGAGTTGGGACGTGACAGATGGAATTTTTTTAATTTCCTGATATTGCCAATACCTAGTAATACATAACTTAAGTCCAGGTTCTGAGCAGCCCAACGGCTAAACCTTCAAGTGAAAAGTCTTGATCAAGTTCATTAATCTTGATATTGGGATAATCAGGATTTTCTGCCAATAGCTCGATCATATCCCCTGATTTTTTATAGCGTTTAACCGTAACATCATCCCCCATACGGGCAATCACGATTTGTCCATTTTTTGCTTCGTTAGATTTTTTTACTGCGAGCAAATCACCATCAAAAATACCGGCATCACGCATAGACATACCACGCACTTTGAGCAGATAGTCTGGAATAGCTGAAAATAAGGCTGGATCAACTTGATAGGTCGTATCCACATGCTCTTGCGCAAGAATGGGAGATCCTGCTGCTACTCTGCCAACTAGCGGCAAACTAAGTTGCATTAGTGATGGATGAGGTAGCGCTAATTGAGCACTATAGTTAGGCCTAGCCTTGGTGCTTCCACTGCTTAGTATGGAATCGAGCAATCGTATGCCGCGTGAGGTACCCGGAGCAATTTCAATAACTCCTTTGCGTGCTAGTGCTTGCAAATGCTCTTCCGCTGCATTGGTGGAGCGAAAACCTAATTCATTCGCAATTTCTGCTCTTGTTGGCGGAAATCCAGTATTTTGGATCGCGTCCTTAATTAAATTTAAAATCTGTTCTTGGCGAGCGGTGAGTTTTAGCATGATCGAATTCCAATCGTGTAGTTGTGAGACTGGGTTTATATGCAGCCTGTATTTTTGTACAGTATAAACCTAAAATCTTTTTCATCTCAAAATTTTTTTAAGTCCTCTCAATGGGTGTGTTACACATAAATTGGTAGCAGTAAATGTAATAAGCTATTGAAACTATTGAGTAAATTGTCAAAATGCAGTATAGTTATGGGCTTTCCTCTTCCCGCACTCGTCTTGACGCCGAGGCGGGCTATTCAATTGTCCACAAGGAGAATATATGCGTCATTATGAAATCGTATTTATCGTACATCCGGATCAAAGCGAGCAAGTGCCTGCAATGATCGAACGTTACAAAGCCACAGTTGTTGCACGTAGTGGTCAAGTACACCGTATTGAAGATTGGGGCCGTCGTCAATTGGCTTACATGATTCAAAAACTGGCAAAAGCACATTATGTTTGCATGAACATTGAGTGCGATGCTGAGACTCTGATTGAGTTGGAAACCGCATTCAAATTCAATGATGCAGTTCTGCGCCACCTCACAGTCAAAATGAAGAAAGCTGAAACAGCGCCATCTCCAATGATGAAATCTGTTCAGAAAGAAGATGCTGCTAAAACGCAACGCGTAGAAGCGCCAGCAGCATAATTGACACGTTAGAGGACGCTACATAAATCAGTGAATCAGCTTAAAGTCGTTGCCAGCATTGTAGAAAAATCGGCGCTGCGTTTTACACCAGCCGGAATTCCGATAGCCTCTGCGGTACTGATACATAGCTCTAAGCAAACGCAAGCAAATGCCCAACGTGTAGTCGATTTTGAAATCAATGCGCTAGCCGCAGGAGAAATTTCAAAGCGATTTATGGAAATAGAGTTAGGTGTTGTAATGCAATTCACAGGTTTTTTGTCGCGCAAGAACCGTAACAGCAAAAGTCTCGTATTTCACATTACTGAATTCGAGACAAATTTACTAGATTAGGAGCCACAAATGGCATTCGGTAAAAAATTTGACAAAAGCAAACTGAAAAATAAGCGCCCACAACAAAATCCATTGTTCAAGCGTAAAAAATTCTGCCGCTTTACAGCCGCACATGTAGCGCAAGTTGACTACAAAGACGTCGATACATTGAAAGATTTCGTGCAAGAAAACGGCAAAATCATGCCAGCACGTTTGACAGGTACTAAAGCTTTGTACCAACGTCAAGTCGACACAGCGATCAAACGCGCACGCTACTTAGCGTTGCTGCCGTACACTGATTTGCACACAGCGTAATTGACGACAAGGTACTAGGAGAAAAATATGCAAGTTATTCTGATTGATAAAGTCGTTAATCTCGGCAATCTGGGCGATGTAGTTAAAGTTAAAGATGGTTACGCACGTAACTTCTTGATCCCACAACGTATGGCTCGCCGTGCTACAACTTCAGCGATTGCTGAATTCGAAGCAAAACGCGCAGAGTTGGAAAAAGCAGCAGCAGCACGTTTGGCTGCAGCACAAGCTCAAGGCGAAAAATTGTCTGGTTTGACTGTGCAAATCTCGCAAAAGTCTGGTGTTGATGGTCGTTTGTTTGGTTCCGTAACCAACTTCGACATCGCTGAAGCATTGACCAAGCAAGGTTTTGCTGTTGAAAAAGCGCAGATTCGTTTGCCACAAGGTCCGTTAAAGATCGTTGGCGATCACTCTGTTGCCGTTGCTTTGCACACAGACGTAGTTGTTGATGTGACCGTTGCTATCTTGGGCGAGCACGCTTAAGTTTTAGTCGCATAGTATTTAAAAAAGCCGGGTTCGCCCGGCTTTTTAACGTTTACGTCGTTAAGATTGAGCGATCAATTAGTCTTGGCAGTCAGGTATTGATTTAATTAATTTGTTATTTTAAAGCTTGCAGCATAAATGGTATTTAGTATTTTTTAATAGCGGCTGTGCCTGTTATCTTAGTAATAAATGGTCAGATTTATGTATTTCATTAAGGCATGTTCTGTTGATTTCGATATTGAATAAAAAGGTATAATGCGCGCCATGAAAGCACCTTCCGATCCGCAATTAGATTCCATTCGCGTCCCGCCACATTCCATCGAAGCTGAGCAATCTGTTTTGGGCGGCTTACTATTAGATAATGCTGCGTGGGATAGAATCGCCGACTTTATCCGCGAGGATGATTTCTATCGATATGACCATAGGATTATTTTTCAGGCAATTGTTAAGCTGATTAATGCGACTAAGCCAGCCGACGTTATTACCGTTTACGAGGCACTGACTGGCCTGAATAAAGCAGACGACGCTGGTGGTTTGACGTATTTAAATGCGCTGGCACAAAATACTCCCTCCGCCGCAAATATTCGTCGTTATGCCGAAATTGTGCGTGACCGAGGTGTATTGCGCAAATTGATTTCAGTCTCTGACGAAATCGCTGGAAATGCCTTTAATCCGCAAGGTAAAGAAGTAAAGCAAATGCTGGATGAGGCAGAGTCAAAAATCTTTGCGATTGCAGAAGAGGGCTCCCGTGGCGCTCAAGGCTTCACTGCTATTCAACCTTTGCTTACACAAGTGGTTGAGCGAATTGATGAGTTGTATAACCGCGATCACACGAGCGATATCACCGGCGTACCAACGGGCTTTACGGATCTGGATCGGATGACTTCCGGTTTGCAACCTGGCGATTTGATCATTGTTGCAGGTCGCCCATCAATGGGTAAAACGGCGTTCTCTATCAATATCGGTGAAAACGTCGCAATTGAAAGTGGTTTGCCAGTCGCTGTGTTTTCGATGGAAATGGGTGGCGCTCAATTAGCCATGCGTATGCTTGGCTCTGTCGGTCGCTTGGACCAACACCGACTGCGTACAGGTCGGTTGGTCGATGAAGATTGGCCGCGTCTGACCCATGCGATTCAAAAAATGAACGACGCGCAGTTATATATTGATGAGACGCCTGCGCTGAGTTCAATTGAATTGCGCGCTCGCTCGCGTCGTTTGTCACGTCAATGTGGCAAACTGGGTTTGATTATTATCGATTACTTGCAACTGATGTCAGGTAACACTGCAGGTGAAAACCGTGCGACAGAAATATCCGAAATTTCCCGCAGCTTAAAAGGTTTAGCAAAAGAGTTGCAGTGCCCAGTAATCGCACTCTCTCAGCTCAATCGTTCGTTGGAGCAAAGGCCGAATAAACGTCCGGTAATGTCCGATTTGCGGGAGTCTGGCGCGATTGAGCAAGATGCTGACGTCATTCTATTTATCTACCGTGATCAGGTTTATAACCCGGACTCTCCAGATAAAGGTACCGCCGAAATCATTATTGGTAAGCAGCGTAACGGTCCTATTGGTAGCGTACGTTTAACCTTTTTGGGTGAATACACCAAGTTCGATAATTACACAGGCTCACTGTCTATTTACGGTGACAACGAATAGTCGTACGACTATTTAGCAGTATCCAGATTATTCAAATGCTTCTTTTTGATCTGGAGCGATTTCAGTATTTTTACTTCTAGCGAGAACAATATGTTTGGACGATTGATGCCCACTGAGGGTAAATTTTTTGAGCTCTTTAACCAGCATGCAGAATTATGCGTTAAAGGTGCCAAAGAAATGGTCGCCTTGATGACCAATTTTGATGACCTTGAGCACCGTGTACATGCAATTGAAGGTATAGAAAAACAGGCCGATACAGTTACCTACAACACGATAGAGTTATTGCACAAAACCTTCATCACGCCGCTGGACCGTGACGATATCCACCAGCTGATTACCCGCATGGATGATATTTTGGATTTGCTGGAAGATGCTGGACAAACAATCTCTTTGTATGACGTCCGTGAGATTACACCAGAGGCTAAACGTTTGGCTGAGTTATGTCTGGCCTGCGCAGAAAAGGTAAAGGCTGCGGTTGGACTCTTAAATAACATGAAAAACTCCCGCGAGATTTTGTTGATCTGCGAAGAGATTGATCGCTTGGAATCGGATGCGGATCACGTCATGCGTGCAGCGATGTCTAAATTGTTTCGTGATGAACCGGATGTCCGTAACCTGATTAAATTGAAAGCGATTTACGAGATTCTGGAAACCGTGACAGATCGTTGCGAAGACGTCGCCAATATTATTGAAGGCATTATTGTCGAAAACGCGTAACGATGAAACTGGCAAGACATTGCTCTGCTAGTTCAGATGCTACAAGTATGTGTACCGGCAGTATCTAAGCATCTAACTTGCCTGTCGTTTTATTTAGTATTAACTCTCAGCTCCGAGAGTGCTTAAAAGAGAAGTGATTCCCATGCAAACCTTCCATATGAGCCTGTACCTCATCATATTTCTGGTGGTGCTAGCTCTGTTATTTGATTTTATGAATGGCTTTCATGATGCAGCGAATGCTATTGCTACCGTTGTTTCTACCGGCGTATTAAAGCCTCAGCAAGCAGTCGCGATGGCGGCATTTTTTAATGTGCTCGCCATTGTAGTTTTTCCATTGACTGTTGCAACCACGATCGGTAAAGGTACGATCGATCCCAGTGTAGTTGATCATTATGTGATTTTTGGCGCATTAGTTGGGGCGATTTTTTGGAATTTTGTGACCTGGTATTTTGGTATTCCATCGTCCTCATCGCATGCATTAATTGGTGGTATGGTTGGTGCGGCGGTAGCTAAAGCAGGCACTGGCGCATTGATTTCTGCTGGCTTGATCAAGACGATCGTGTTTATCGTTGTGTCTCCTCTGTTGGGGTTTTTTCTCGGTTCTTTAATGATGTTATTGGTGTCGTGGTTGTTCGTTAAATCGACGCCGATGAAGGTTGATAAATGGTTTCGTCGTTTGCAGCTTTTATCCGCTTCCATGTTTAGCCTGGGGCATGGCGGTAACGACGCTCAAAAAACCATGGGGATCATCTGGATGCTGCTGATCTCTGCCGGTTATTCTGCACAAGCAGATACTTCGCCACCGCTCTGGGTGATTATCTGTTGTTATACCGCGATCGGTATGGGGACTTTGTTTGGCGGATGGCGCATTGTCAAAACTATGGGACAAAAAATTACAAAGTTAAAACCTGTAGGCGGTTTTTGTGCAGAGACAGCAGGCGCTGCGACCTTATTTTTTGCCACCGCCATGGGCATTCCTGTCTCCACGACACACACTGTTACTGGTGCGATTGTGGGCGTGGGTTCTGCCCAAAAGATGTCTGCAGTGCGTTGGGGTGTTGCTAGTAATATTGTCTGGGCCTGGATTTTGACTATACCTGCCTCTGCCTTTGTCGCCGCGATTGCATGGTGGGTCGGACGGCACATATTATAAATACTCCCCCTGTTTTTTGGTAAATATGCCTTATCGTCCATATTTTCTCTGGACGATTTAATATACATAGGGGCAGTATATTAAAAAGCCTGACAAGCATCACGTTTATCAGGCTTTTTTCAACTGCGTACCGTTTGTTGATCTGATCGCCGCTATTCGCTTACATTTGTTTAAACAGATGCACAAAGCTACGACTGACTTCCAGCTTCTCTGTTAGTCCTTTGACTTGCACTAGATGCCGTCCCCGCATGTCGCGCACTACGCCAGAAATCGCTTTGGCATTGACCAGGGTTGCCCGATGAATTTGCCAAAACAGGGCAGGGTCCAGCTCTTCCGCCAGATCGCGCACGGGCTTCCGGATCAATGCCTCGTAGCTTGCTGTTTGTACCCGGGTGTATTTTTCGTCTGATTGAAAAAACAAAATTTCTTCGACCGGGATCAAACGTAATTCTTGACCAATAGATGCTTGTATCCATTGCAAATAACTTTGTTTGCCGATTCCCATCTGCTTGGCTAATTGCGCCAGCATATTGCTCATGTCATTAGGCTCGGCTTGGCTATGTAGTCGCGTTTTTAACCGCTCTACGGTACGCGTCAGTCGCTCCACATCTGCTGGCTTCAGCACATAATCGACTGCGCCATGATCAAACGCCTCTATTGCATATTGATCATAGGCAGTGATAAACACGATATGCGCTTTGTTGCCAATTTCCTTGGCGGCTTCTAAGCCTGTTTTGGCAGGCATGCGAATATCGAGAAAGGCAAAGTCAGGCTGTAATGTTTCTACTAACTGCACAGCTTCTTCGCCATTTTTGGCTTCATCGAGAATCTGCAATTCTGGCCAGACTTGTTCCAGGCGTGACCTTAACTGGTCGCGCATCAGTCTTTCATCATCGGCGATTATGGCGGTTGGCATATCGGTTGGCATAGTTCGTCAATTCCGTTTAGTTGGCTAACTCATAAGGGATTTCTATAGTAACGCAAACGCCTGTCGGTTGATTGGGTGTAATGACCATTTGCCCTTTTTCTTTGTAAATAAGTTTCAGCCGTTCACGAATATTTTGCAAACCTAAGCCCGTGCCGTTACTCGGCATTGCACCAAAGCCTAATCCGTTATCTGATACCGATACCCGCAATTTGTTGTGCGCTACTTCTGCATGGAAGCGAATCGTGCCACCTTCGGCTTTGACCTCTAACCCATGCTTAATCGCATTCTCAACCAGCGACTGCAACATCATCGGAGGGAAAGAGGCGCTGCGCAATCCTTCTGGCATGATGAAGTCAACCTCTAATCGTTCTTCCATCCGCATTTTTAATAGATCCAGATAAGACCTGACCATATCCGCCTCGCGTCCCAAATTGGTTGTTGCGGCGTTTTCGCGCATTTGTGGCAAGACAGCGCGCAAGTAAGAGATCAAGTTGCGTTGCATCGCTGCTGCGCGAGGCGGGTCGGTTTCAATCAAATATTCTACCGATGCCAGCGTGTTAAATAAGAAGTGCGGTTCGACTTGCGCTTGCATCATTTGCATCTGTGCCTCGCTGACTTGACGCAGCAATGATTCACGCTCAGCAGAGGCATTGGCTTGTTTGGCCTTTTCTTCCGCTCGGACTTTCCCACCCATTAACGCCTTCATACCAAGCAGGCCAAAAATCAATAACATCACAAAGTTGATAAACCATTTGGATGATTTTTTCTGGTAACTCTTTACCTCTTCATCCGCAGCGTCGGCAACGGCATCTTCAATATCATTGCTGATTTCCTGTGCGACCTCTGGCGGTAGCTTGATGTGAATATCATCTTGCCCATTTTTACTGATGACTGGTGCTGCAGGCGCAGCAGGTGCTGCGGCTGAGGCTTCAGACGCGGCACTTGCTGGTGCGACCGGCGCAGCAGGTTCTGTTGGTGTGCTGCTATTGCCGTTTAAAACGCGAATGCCATTCTCATCGATCTCAATTTGTTTGCCATCACCATCGGTTTTGTTTTTGCGGATATGGATACCAGTCCCATCAATCTCAATATTGGTATCGCCGTCGCTAATTGCTTTGGATTTACTCGCTTTTTTCGCTGCTTTTTTCTTAGTGACGACAACACTCTCTTCAGAACTAAAAAGATTATCTTGAAGGATCGCACCCGCGATCATTGTGACTATGGCGAATAAGAAAAACTTCCACCAGGACAATTGCGTTACCCAAGCGGCAGTTTTGTCAAAAGCCTTGCTGAGCCAGCGTAAAAAACTAGTAGCAAACTCTTTACTTGTTTGAAGTGTATTCGGGTTCATGATGAATTTCTCTCTAAGTTATCTTATTTCTACTAACTGATATTGGCTGATTAGCTTGGTAGCAAAGATAATGTTTTATATGGCATGTTGTGACTTTAGAGAAATGCTGGAGCGATCGCTACAGGCTTGCGACAGTCTGCAAATAAACTGGGACAGAATCAGTAAAAGTGAGCTTAGTGTGCAGGAGCAACAGTATGTTTTTCAAGATATAGCGAAAAAATGATGTCTTACCTGCTATGAAGATTGTTGATGAAGCTCATTGCTGTTCGTGATCATAAGAGTGATGTAAGTTTTTATTTAGATAATAAAAGTAATGAGCAGCATTTTAAAATGATCATGATGGTCGGTAAAAATCAATGAAGTAATTAAATAAGTAATTAAATAAGAAAGTGGCACATATCAGTGATCTGTCTGATCACCTGACTGCGCCACTATTGAAATAATTTGATATCAGCAGACCTAGTAAACGGAACTAAGTATTTTTTACTAATTGCTTTTGATTTTCTAACCAAGGATGTAAATCCTGCTTGGTCATAGGTTTTGCATAGTAATAACCCTGCGCCAAATGACAGCCAAACGACATTAATGTTTGTGCTTGCATTTCGCTTTCTACACCCTCGGCGATGATAGAAAGCTCCAGACTTTGCCCTAATTGCACGACCATCTTGGCGATACTGCCATCACCAGAATTTTCTTGTATTTCGTTGACGAAGGCGCGATCGATCTTCAGTTTGTCTACATCAAGTTTTTGTAAGTGACTTAAAGATGAGAATCCCGTGCCGAAATCGTCAATCGATACTTTGATGCCTAACTGTTTGATTTGATACAGCGTTTTGATCAGCAGTTCAGGGTCTTTCATCGCCATGGATTCGGTGATTTCTAGTTCTATTCTCTCTGGCGGCGCTTTGGTATCAGCCAATGCATTGTGCAAGGACTGCATAAACAGCGGGTGAGAAAACTGTGCTTGAGATACGTTAATCGCCATTTGGAAATCTTCGTAACCTAGACTGCGCAGATGGACGAGTTCGTGGCACGCCGTACGCAAAACCCATTCACCAATATCAACGATCAAGCCAGAATATTCGGCAATCGGAATAAATTGATCGGGAGGGATAAATTTGCCCTCATCCGTCTTCCAGCGTAGCAGAGCTTCCGCGCCAACTACCCGACCATTACGCATATCGACTTGCGGTTGGAATACCAAGAATAGTTTTTCGCTCTCAAACGCAGAGCGTAAAGCATGCATCAGACGAACACGTTCGCGGATCTCTACTCCCATATCTCTGGTGAAATAGACAAACCCACCGCGTTGATGTGATTTGGCACGTTTTAACGCAATGTTAGTATCTTTTAGTGCCTCTGATCCGTCGCCATCGTAATCGCCAAGGGCGACTAAACCAATTGTTGCTGACAACTGTACATCTTGACGGTCAACTTGGACAGGAGGGTGGAAGAGCGCCAAAATCGCATCAGGGCAGACCATTTCTTCATCACCTAGTAGCGCAAAAGTATCGCTGCCTACGCGTGCTAGCTGACAATCGTTGCCAAAATGTTTTGTCAGCCGTTGCGCGACAGCGCATAGCAACATGTCGCCAAACTGGTGACCAAGCGCATCATTGGTTTCTGCAAAATGGTCAATGTCAATTAAGGACAATGCACTTTGTTTTTTGAGTGGCGATTGCAAGGTTTCATTCAACGTTTGCAGTAACTTTAAGCGATTGGCTAAGCCAGTCAGAGGATCGTAAAACGCATAGCTGTGCAAGCGCGAGGTCAGCATGACATTATCTAGGCCAACGGAGACGTTGCTGCAGAACACTTCCAGCAGCCGTTTATCCATGTCATTAAGATCAAGACCATTATTCAGGTAGACAGTCAGATCCCGATCCGCGACATTACTAAAATAAAGTGTGGTCGATTCAGGTTCATACAGATTGCTACGTCCTTGCATAGAACGCTGCACAATGGCATGCACACTTTCTTGGGCGACGTCACCTAGGGGGCGATCAATCCATTCGTTAAAAGAAAAGGTTGTTGCAATAACGAGTAATTCATTTTCAGGATTGCCACCCTGTTGAGCGCAAACAAAGCCCTCAGGATGTCCACCTAGCAAACCAGATATTTGCGTTAAAACCCCAAGGGCGAAATTTTGTAAGCCCTGCAACGCCATTAACTCCGTACTGGCATTAATGATGAGTTCTAATCCTCGGCGGCTGGAGCTGATGGCACAGATTTGTTCATAGGAACGAATTGCTGATGTAACGGCAGTGTATAGCTTGGTGCGTGTCAGCTCTGATTTGGTTTTGTAATCATTGATGTCGTAGTCGCGGATCGCATCAATCTCAGGTGCGTAACCAGGTTGTCCGGTGCGTAAGATAATCCGCACGTCGGATAAGCCTAAGGTTTTTCTGATATGACTAACGAGTTGCAGGCCGGCGTCTTCTTGTTCCATTACGACATCAAGCAGAATAATCGCTATATCAGTTTCGCTCTGGAGAATGTCACGTGCCTCTGCAGCCGAGTATGCATGTAAGAAACTAAGCGGCCGGTGCTGAATCTCCAGGCTGCCGAGCGCAAATGTCGTCGCTGAATGGACATCAGGATCATCATCGATGATCATAATGCGCCATGTTGGGTGAAGCTTGCTCACTGCCGAAGCATCACTAGCCTCTGGTTCATCCAGAAAAACCAGATCATCTTCGGAAGAGTGGATCATTGCATTCATCTGAGGTGCGACTCCAAGAAAGGATTTATATATTGCTACGTGTATTACTTTCTTTGATTGTAACTTTACGTGAACTATCGCATTAAATGATCAAACAGCCAAGTCGGATTTGTTGTATTGAGTCAGTATAAAACAAGAAGTACAAATATTTCTCGACTTATGTGGACAAAATTCATAAAACCAAATTTTGTGTCGAGATTTACGTACTTTTCCTCGCGAATACCTTACCCGAAAGCGACTCTTACGCCGTCATCGCTGTTAAAATCAAGGCAATTTCGAAACAAATCCTGCAAATATTATGTCTGGTAATACATTTGGAACACTGTTCACCGTGACGACTTTTGGTGAGTCGCATGGCCCTGCAATCGGTTGTGTAATTGATGGTTGCCCTCCGGGGCTTGAATTGTCAGAGCTGGATATACAGCCTGAATTAGATCGTCGCAAACCGGGTACATCGCGCCATGTCACGCAACGGCAGGAGCCAGATACGGTAGAAATTTTGTCTGGTGTGTATCAAGGTAAAACGACAGGTACACCGATCGGTCTATTGATCCGCAACCAAGACCAGCGCAGCAAGGATTACGGCAACATTACCGAGACTTTTCGCCCCGGACACGCCGACTTTACCTACTGGAATAAATACGGCATCCGCGATCCACGCGGTGGCGGTCGTTCTTCTGCACGTTTGACCGCGCCAGTGGTTGGTGCCGCAGCGATTGCCAAAAAGTGGCTTTTTCAACAGTATGGTACGACCTTTAAAGGCGGAATGAGCCAATTGGGCGATATCGTGATCCCGTTTGAATCGTGGGCGCATGTGTCTGATAACCCCTTCTTTGCCCCCAACAATAATCCTGCTTTGATTACACAGCTAGAGGATTACATGGACGCCCTACGTAAAGACGGTGATTCGATCGGTGCGCGGATTGATGTGGTAGCGAGCGGCGTCCCGATTGGATTGGGTGAACCGATTTACGATAAATTGGACGCAGAAATCGCTTACGCAATGATGGGGATTAATGCAGTTAAGGGCGTAGAGATTGGTGCTGGTTTTAAGTGCGTTGCCCAGCGTGGTTCCGAGCATGGCGACGAGCTGACACCCGAGGGATTTGTCGGCAATAACGCCGGTGGTGTTTTAGGGGGGATTTCAACCGGGCAAGATATTACGGTTTCGATTGCAATTAAGCCCACATCGTCTATTCGTACACCACGTCGTTCGATTGATAAGGACGGCAACCCAGTCATGGTGGAAACTTTTGGCCGGCATGATCCCTGTGTTGGTATCCGTGCCACACCGATTGCTGAGGCGATGCTGGCGCTGGTATTGATGGATCATGCTTTAAGACATCGTGCACAATGCGCTGATGTTAGGCATTCATAAATATTGCTATGATGTGATTTGATACGACTCTACAGTTTTATGGGGAGTATAGCCACTAATGATGGTTATTGACCAGATAATCTATGGACGGTTAATTTTACTGGGTAGGAGTATTGCAAATATTCTATAGATGTTTTGTGGTGATGCCGGTAGATTTTCACGAATCGGGTCAACAGAATAAAAAATGGAAATTTCTTTATTTCTCTCCGATTATCCGGTGAAAGTTTGGCTTTAATTCAATATTTTCTATTTTTCTATGGAAAAACGTATGCCTTAAATTGATGCGCAGTATGGTTTTGCGTTGCACAATTGTGGCATAATCTGAAGCAAATCTTGCATAAGAGTCTCTCCGATTTCACCTGAGTCGACTGCAAATCACCTGAGTAGTGCATATTGCACCGGTTTCCTGTCAATTGTTGTGTCGTTGAACTGGCCAGACCGCACGAAACTTCGTATTTCCCTGCTCCTTTGATTTGCGCTAATCCCAAAAGGATTATCCGGCTTCTTACGCGCGTTGCAGGCTCACGTATCTCATATCAGGTTTCAACATCATGCTTAAAACGCTTTACGACAAACTTTGGGAATCCCATATCGTCAATGAGGACGATGATGGCACCGCAATTTTGTATATTGACCGCCATTTACTTCACGAAGTCACCAGCCCGCAAGCTTTTGAAGGGCTAAAAATCGCTGGGCGTCAGCCTTGGCGATTGTCCGCGAATCTGGTAGTCGCGGATCACAACGTGCCAACCACTAACCGCATCAATGGCATTGATGACCCGACTTCTCGCCTGCAAGTAGAAACGCTGGATGCCAACGCAAAGCAATACGGCTTGACGTATTTTGGTATGAATGACAAGCGTCAAGGGATCGTGCATGTGATCGGTCCAGAGCAAGGTGCGACTTTGCCAGGTATGACGGTGGTGTGTGGTGATTCTCATACATCGACCCACGGCGCATTTGCTTGCCTTGCGCACGGCATTGGCACCTCAGAAGTTGAGCATGTGTTAGCCACACAAACACTCATCGCTAAAAAATCCAAAGCCATGCTGGTGCAAGTCGATGGTGCGATGCCGGCTGGCGTGACCGCAAAAGATATTGTCCTCGCCATCATTGGCAAAATTGGTACGGCCGGAGGTACTGGTTATGCGATTGAGTTTGCTGGCTCAACAATCCGTAGTTTGTCGATGGAAGGTCGCATGACCGTCTGTAATATGGCGATTGAAGCTGGCGCCCGCGCTGGCATGATTGCCGTTGATCAAACCACGATTGATTATGTCAAAGGTCGTCCGTTTTCTCCTGCAGGTCCGCATTGGGATAGTGCAGTTGAATACTGGCGTACTCTGCATACCGATGCTGGTGCAAAGTTTGACATGGTCGTTACCTTAAATGCGGCAGAGATTAAGCCACAAGTTACTTGGGGAACTTCGCCAGAAATGGTTGTCGCTGTCGATGGTCGCGTCCCAGATCCAGATCAGGAAAAAGACGCTGTAAAACGCGATGCGATGGAAAAAGCGCTGATTTACATGGCCTTGAAGCCAAACACCGCGATTGAAGATATCCGCATCGACAAAGTATTTATTGGCTCTTGCACTAACTCTCGCATTGAAGATTTACGTGCCGCTGCCGCTATAGTGCGTGGAAAATTCCGTGCATCCAATGTAAAGTTGGCGATGGTTGTTCCGGGCTCTGGTCTAGTCAAGGATCAGGCAGAACGAGAAGGCCTGGATAAGATTTTTCGTGACGCTGGTTTTGAATGGCGTGAGCCTGGATGCTCTATGTGTCTTGCGATGAACGCTGATCGTTTAGAGCCGGGTGAACGTTGTGCTTCGACATCGAATCGTAATTTTGAAGGCCGCCAGGGGCAGGGTGGTCGTACTCATTTGGTCTCTCCTGCAATGGCGGCTGCCGCCGGTATTGCAGGTCATTTTGTTGATGTCCGCGCTTTGCGCTAATTTTATTTCTGAGGAACGTACATGAAAAAATTATTCACTCTCGCCATTTGCGTAGTCGTTTTAGCTGCTTGCAATACCGTCCAAGGTATTGGTAAAGATGTAAAAAAAGCAGGTGAAGTCGTTGAGGATGCTGGCAGAAAATAATGATGGAAAAATTTACCGTGCTTGATGGTCTTGTCGCGCCGATGGACAGAGCGAATGTCGATACTGATGCCATTATTCCAAAGCAGTTTTTGAAGTCAATTCAGCGTAGTGGTTTTGGCCCTAATCTGTTTGACGAATGGCGCTATCTGGATCATGGTGAGCCTGGTATGGACAACAGCAAGCGTCCGCTCAATCCAGATTTCGTATTGAATCAAGCGCGCTATCAAGGTGCATCGATTTTGTTGACGCGCAAAAATTTTGGTTGCGGTTCTTCGCGTGAGCATGCACCGTGGGCCTTAGATCAATACGGTTTTCGTGCAGTGATAGCGCCAAGTTTTGCCGATATTTTCTTTAATAACTGCTTTAAAAATGGTTTGCTTCCAATCGTTTTGAGTGAGCAGCAAGTTGATCAGTTATTTAATGAAGTCAAAGCTTTTCCTGGCTTTCGGTTGATCGTTGACCTTGAGAAGCAGGTTGTGACAACGTCTAATGGCATTGTCAGCTATCCATTTGAAGTCGATACTTTCCGCAAATATTGTTTGTTGAACGGGCTTGACGACATCGGATTGACTTTGCGCCAGGCGGACAAAATTCGTGCATTTGAAGAGCGGCATATCGCGATGCAGCCTTGGTTAGCGAATACGATCTAATCGAATCGTAATGCGACGATTTATTGAAATGAATAGAACATGAAAATAGCAATTTTGCCAGGTGATGGCATCGGTCCTGAGATAGTCGAGCAAGCAGTCAGAGTTTTAAATGTGTTGGGTGAATCATTTGAAATGGAAACTGCATCAGTCGGTGGCGCCGGCTTTGAGGCAAGCGGGCATCCTTTACCAGAGGCTACGCTCAAACTGGCATTGGAAGCTGATGCGGTGTTGTTTGGCGCAGTAGGTGACTGGAAATACGATACTTTAGAGCGCGCTTTGCGTCCTGAGCAGGCAATTCTTGGTTTGCGTAAAAATCTCGGTCTGTTTGCAAATCTGAGACCGGCAATTTTATATCCTGAATTAGCGGGAGCTTCTACTCTAAAGCCTGAAATAGTTTCGGGTCTGGATATTCTGATTATTCGGGAATTGACTGGCGACATTTACTTTGGACAGCCTCGTGGTATGCGGGAATGTCCAGATGGTCCTTTCAAAGGCCAGCGCGAAGGTTTCGATACGATGCGCTATGCCGAGGGAGAAATCCGCCGCATTGCTCATGTCGCTTTTCAAGCCGCGCAAAAGCGTTCAAAACGTTTGACCAGCGTGGATAAGGCAAATGTGCTTGAGACGTTCCAGTTCTGGAAAGACATCGTCACGGATGTTCATAAAGAATATCCAGACGTCGCGCTAGATCATATGTATGTCGATAACGCGGCAATGCAATTAGTACGCGCACCGAAAAAATTTGATGTGATCGTTACAGGCAACATGTTTGGCGACATTTTGTCCGATGCAGCGGCAATGTTGACTGGCTCAATCGGAATGTTGCCTTCCGCATCGTTGGATGCAAATAACAAAGGCTTGTATGAGCCATCGCATGGCTCTGCACCTGATATCGCGGGCAAAGGTGTTGCCAATCCTTTAGCGACTATTTTGTCTGCTGCGATGATGTTACGTTTCTCATTTGGCAAAGCCGATCAGGCGGATCGTATTGAGAGTGCGGTTAAGAATGTCTTATCTCAAGGTCTGAGAACTCCAGATATTTATGAGTCAGGAACGACGAAAGTTGGAACGGTCGAGATGGGTAATGCAGTAGTTAAAGCATTGGAATAATTGCAGTAGGTATGTCAATCAGCAGGCGTTGCCTGCAAATTTTAGGGAAAGATGATGAAACTAGTTGGTCTGGTGGGTTGGCGTGGAATGGTGGGTTCGGTCTTAATGCAGCGTATGCAGGAAGAGGGCGATTTCGCTCATATCGAACCAGTGTTTTTTTCAACTTCCAACACAGGTGGCACGGCTCCTGTAATGGCAAAGAACGAAAAGACATTAAAAGACGCAAATGATATTGATGCATTGAAGAAGTGCGACATTATTATTACCTGCCAGGGTGGCGAGTATACGACGGAAGTTTTCCCTAAGTTGCGTGCAGCTGGCTGGAATGGTTATTGGATTGATGCCGCCTCTAGCTTGCGCATGGAGGAGAATGCTGTGATCGTACTGGATCCAGTCAATCTGGACGTGATTAAGTCTGCATTGAGCCGAGGAGTCAAAAACTACATTGGTGGTAACTGCACCGTGTCTTGTATGTTGATGGGCTTGGGTGGCCTGTTTCAGCATGATTTGGTCGATTGGATGTCCTCAATGACTTATCAGGCAGCCTCTGGTGGCGGTGCGCAGCACATGCGTGAGCTCTTGACTCAGTTTGGCAGTATTAACGCTGAAGTAAAGGCGTTGCTAGATAATCCCGCAGCAGCAATTTTAGAAATTGACCGAAAAGTTCTCGCTAAACAGCACTCTTTTACTGATGATGAAACGAAGCAATTTGGCGTTCCCTTAGCTGGTAATTTGATTCCTTGGATTGATAAAGATCTGGGGAATGGCGTTTCTAAAGAAGAGTGGAAAGCAGGCGCAGAAACTAACAAGATTTTAGGTAAGGGGGCAGCTTTTGGTTCGGCACCAATTCCAGTTGATGGTCTGTGTATTCGTGTTGGTGCAATGCGTTGTCATTCGCAAGCCTTGACAATCAAGTTGAAGAAAGATGTGCCGCTGGATGAAATCAACGACATCATTGCCCAGAATAATCAGTGGGTTAAAGTTGTCCCTAATGAACGTGTTGCTTCTATGCGTGATTTAACACCTGCCGCTGTTACTGGTAGTCTGACAATTCCGGTCGGGCGTTTACGCAAAATGCAAATGGGCGGTGAGTATTTATCGGCGTTTACAGTCGGCGATCAATTATTGTGGGGTGCGGCAGAACCTTTGCGCCGCATGCTACGTATTTTGATTGCCGATTAACTCAACAGTTTTCATTGTCGTTGTTAAAAAAGGAATGATTTCTCATTCCTTTTTGTTTTTGTCCTCATATTTAGTGCTTTTATGACTTGATTGTCAAACTGCAACAACGATTTATCCAAATTGGAAATGGTTTGGCTTCTTAATGTATTTACCATAGTTGCAAATCGAGTTAAGCTTATAGCGCTAATTTTGTAATGTTATCTTGAGACAATATGATGCATTCATCCAAAATTTATTACGATTGCTATCGCTAACTGGATCTGTCAAATTTCCCAAATATGTCCTATAAAATGCATAACCATAAACGCTTACCGATGATCTCTCTCGGACGCAAAGTGCTGGGTACAGCGGTAGCCTCAACTTTGTTCATGTTCTCCAGCGCAAACGCTACAGGTCTTGGCAAGTTGACGGTGTTATCTGCTCTGGGGCAGCCACTACGTGCTGAGATCGAATTAACATCACCGAACAAAGATGAAATTGGTTCGCTAGTGCCGAAGTTAGCTTCTGCTGATGCATTTCGCCAAGCAAGCATTGATTTAAACCCGGCATTATTATCTCTGCGCTTTAGCGTTGAGCAACGTGGATCGGGATATGTCATCCGTGTTAGCTCAAATCAGGCCATGAATGAACCGTTTGTGGATATGTTGTTAGAACTAAACTCTAGCAATGGTAAGTTGTTGCGTGAATACACATTTTTGTTGGATCCTGCAGAATTGAGAAATAGTCAGTCAGCTCAGGTTGCCAATCCGGTCAACGTGCCAGGTGCTACACAATCTAGCTCCAATCAAACATCCGTGCAAAGTAAGGCTGATACTGGTTCGATAAACACCGCGCGAGCGAGAGATAAGAAAGTAACCGGACTAAAAAATGAATCGAGTGTTCCCGCTAAATCGTCTGGTGACTATCAAGTCAAAATGGGAGACACATTAAGCAAAATAGCAGGCGCATATAAGAGTGATGGCGTTTCGCTAGATCAGATGCTTGTTAGCTTGTATAAGGCAAATCCACAAGCGTTTGCGGGGAACAACATGAACCGCCTGAAGTCCGGGCAAATTCTGTCTATTCCTGATGTAGATGCAAGCCGCTCTATTTCCTCCGGCGATGCACACTCTACGGTTATGGCACATGCTGCTGATTTTAGTGCTTATAGAAACAAGTTGGCTGGTCAAGTAGAAAGAGCACCTGCTGAAAAAGTAGTTGCGCCGAAGCAAACAGCCAGCGGAGTGATTACGGCTAAAGTAAAAGAGGTGCCGACCGCTACCAATGAAGCATTAGATAAATTGAAATTATCTAAAGCTACTCCAAGCGCGTCAGCTAAATCTACGACTGGTAAAGTACTAGCAGAGGAAGATAAACTCGCCAAAGATAAAGCAATTGCAGACGCGAATGCACGGGTCAAAGAGTTGGAGAAAAACGTCGAAGGCTTGCAAAAAATACTACAAATAAAAGACAAGGATTTGAGTGACAAACAGGCCGCCGCGAAAAAGATGGCTGCTTCTACTTCTGCCCCAGTGGCACCAATTAATTCCCCCGCTGTTGACAGTGTTGCAGCCAGTACTGTAGCTGCTTTAGTACCAGCATCGTCAACTGCTGCAACTCCAACTCCAGCTCCCAAACGTAAAATTGCGCCTCCGCCACCTCCACCACCTGAGCCAGGGATCTTTGATGGAATTATGAGCAGTGGGTTTGTATATCCCATCGCTGCTATCCTTGCACTATTAGGCGGATACGGCTTTTACTCTAACCGCCGCAAGAAAAGCCTACAGCAATTTGAAGATAGCATCTTGACCGGTTCGAGTATGAAGGCTAATTCTATGTTCGGATCGACCGGCGGCCAGAGTGTTGATACAAATAATAGTGTATTTAACTCTAACTTTGCGCCATCTGCTAGCCAATTGGATGCAAATGAGGTTGATCCGGTCGCTGAAGCTGATGTGTATATCGCCTACGGACGTGACTCCCAGGCCGAAGAGATTTTAAAAGAAGCACTACGTACTCAGCCCGACAGACATGCGGTCAGAGTTAAATTGCTCGAAATTTATTTCACTCGTAAAGATGTGAAATCATTTGAGCGTTTGGCTGGCGAATTGTATGGAATGACAAGCGGTGATGGTGATGATTGGGCGCAAGCTGCATCTATGGGAATTGTATTAGACCCTCATAATCCGTTATACGCAGGTGGAAAAGCTCAGGTTGATTCTAATGCAACAGGCTTGGGTTCTGGCACCCAGCCATTAGAAGATTTGGATCCAGACGCGTTACTGGCAAATTCTTTGTCCCACGATATGTTGGAGTCGATCAGCATTATAGATACAGCTGCTGGTCTGCATAGTGAGCCTGTCGCTCCTGCTTTAGATCAAACAAGCATGAGCTTTAATATGGTTGATACCAAAGATGCAATGGTGCCTTTGGATTTTGATTTGGACACGCCAGAATCAGAGCCGAAACATGAATTTGATGCACCTCAGTTACCTATGAGTACAAAGGGCAACGCAGATAAAATTAAGAGTGATTTTCCTGAAGACCAAGAAGTAGTTGATTTTGCTTCAATTGATTTTGATCTTGGTAATGATTTAGAAGAGGAAATCGTAGCGGATACACCCAAGATAGTTGATCCGAATGAAAAGCAAGATGCTGATAATAAGACAGATCCTTTGGATTTAGACATCAATCCAGTTGAGCAAAATCCAAAGCAGCATGACAACATTGTTTCTTTTGATTCAATGTCATTAACTGCCAGTGATAATACAGTTGAAACTCACGAGGAAACGGTTTCTCAAGTCAGTACTGGTGATGTGGTCGAAACAACCAGTACTTCTCCTGCTGCTTTTGAGTTTGATTTATCAGGAATTGATTTTGATCTCGACAATGAGTCATCTAAACCGGATACACATGACGTGATCGTCGCGGAGACGCCATCTTACAATGCAGAAATGGCAACTAAGCTTGATCTTGCCGTTGCCTACCATGAGATCGGCGATAAAGACGGAGCGCGCGAATTATTGGATGAAGTAATAAAAGGTGGTACACGAGACCAAATTGCTAAAGCACAGGAAATGCTAACGCATTTATCTTGATTTAATTGGTACTTCCCGGCGGGCGCAACTTTTGGTTGGCGCCCGTTTTCGTTTTGATGATTGAAAGGATAAAGTAGAATTTCTGGTCTGATGTCGCTAGCTTGTATAGTTTCCTAGTATACTCCTGGTGAGTATAATTATTCGTCTATATATTAATTGGGTAAGCAGGGATTTTTTGAGAAAAGTATAGGTAGTATATTGAAGTTGTTAATGCTAATAATTACTTTTTCGTTCTTTAATAGTTTGCTTACATTTTATCTAAACCTTGATGTTTTCTTTAAATAATTGAATTTGTGAGTTTGAATTGAAACGTCTTGTTCTTGGTGTGCAGTATGATGGTAGCCGATGGCATGGTTGGCAAACTCAGCCATCCGGTCAGACGGTGCAGGACGCGCTGGAGAAGGCTCTATTTGCTTTTGCTAAAGCGCCTCTCAAGACGACTTGCGCTGGGCGTACTGACGCAGGTGTTCATGCTCTTGAACAAGTAATTCACTTTGATACCGAGTTAGATCGAAGTATGTATTCTTGGATGAATGGGGTGAATGCATTTTTGCCAGATTCAATTGCTGTTCTTTGGGCAACTGAAGTGCTATTTGATGACCCTGATGCCCAAGATAATTTTCATGCTCGGTTTAGTGCTTACGCAAGGACTTACCATTACGTTCTTTACAATAATCCTGTGCGTTCCCCACTTTGGGCGCAGCGAGCTGGCTGGGTATTTCGTCCGCTCGATGTGAGTAAGATGCGCGAGGCAACTTCTTATCTGCTTGGCGAACATGATTTTACGGTCTTCCGTGCTGCCGCATGTCAGGCTAAATCACCAATAAAGCATATGTATGACGTGCAAATACGCCAGCAAGGTGATTTGCTTATCTTTACCTTGCGCGCCAGTGCGTTTTTACATCACATGGTACGCAATATTATTGGTTCCTTA
The DNA here is from genome assembly GCF_035018705.1 of Undibacterium sp. RTI2.2. Lineage (NCBI taxonomy): Bacteria > Pseudomonadati > Pseudomonadota > Betaproteobacteria > Burkholderiales > Oxalobacteraceae > Undibacterium > Undibacterium sp. RTI2.2. The sequence continues at coordinate 47,790 of NZ_JASJXN010000028.1, forward strand.
CTTTTTGTAGGCATTGGTAAAAAAGAGCCTGATTGGATAAAGCATTTGTTGATGAGTCGTGATCGTAGTTTGTCCGCACCAACTTTTATGCCGGATGGTTTATACCTTGCAAAAATTGATTACGATAAAAAATGGAATTTATCACAAAATAAAAACGATAATTTCTTAGGATCGTTACCGTTTAAAGATTCTCAGTTAGATAGTTAAAGGCGGAAATATATGTGCTGACTGTTAATTTTTTAATGTATTTTTGGCCTTTGCTTTCTTGCCTGAACATGATTTTTGGGCTTTCCCTTACAAAATCCGGTAAAATGTAGCTTTGCATAACCCAAAATTGAGGCGCTCGCCTGGGGACCATTGCCCGGCTCAGAGCGCCTTTTTTTTAACAGGCCTTTCCTCTCCCTAATGAATAACATCCGCAATTTTTCAATTATTGCCCATATTGATCATGGCAAATCAACACTTGCTGATCGAATTATCCAGTTGTGTGGTGGTTTGTCTGACCGTGAAATGGAAGCGCAAGTTCTTGATTCTATGGATATAGAACGTGAGCGCGGTATTACCATCAAGGCTCAGACAGCAGCATTGCAGTACAAGTCTCTTGACGGAAAAATATACAATTTAAATCTGATCGACACCCCCGGACACGTAGATTTTAGTTACGAAGTAAGTCGTTCTTTGTCGGCTTGCGAGGGTGCTCTATTAGTCGTAGACGCATCGCAAGGGGTGGAAGCTCAAACAGTAGCAAATTGCTATACCGCGATCGAATTAGGTGTAGAGGTTGTGCCAGTCCTGAATAAGATTGATTTGCCGTCAGCAGACCCAGACAATGCGATTAATGAAATTGAAGAAGTCATAGGGATTGATGCCAGCGACGCAGTTCACTGCTCGGCAAAAACAGGCTTGGGCGTTCAGGCTGTTTTAGAATCTTTAATTATTAAAGTTCCCCCGCCAAAGGGAGATCCAGATGCCCCTTTGCAAGCCTTGATTGTCGATTCCTGGTTTGACAACTACGTTGGTGTCGTGATGTTGGTACGTATAGTTAATGGTACTTTACGACCAAAAGATAAAATTTTATTCATGGCTACAGAGGCGCAACATCTAGTCGAAAGTGTCGGAGTTTTTACGCCGAAATCTTTGTCCCGCACTGAGTTGTCGGCTGGGCAAGTTGGTTTTATTATCGCTGGTATTAAAGAGCTTAAGTCAGCCAAGGTTGGCGACACCATTACGATTGTAGGCAAAGCTGCTAAAGAGCCTTTGCCAGGCTTTAAAGAAGTACAGCCACAAGTGTTTGCGGGTTTATTTCCAGTGGAGGCAAATCAATATGATGCATTGCGTGACTCTCTAGAGAAGTTAAAGCTCAATGACTCAGCCTTAATGTATGAGCCAGAAGTTTCTCAGGCGCTTGGATTTGGATTTCGTTGCGGATTTTTAGGTTTGTTGCACATGGAGATTGTGCAAGAGCGTTTGGAGCGCGAGTTCGACATGGACTTGATCACCACCGCCCCGACCGTTATTTATGAGGTCGTAATGGCAGATGGTAGTATTTTGATGGTAGATAATCCGTCAAAAATGCCCGAGCCTTCAAGAACTGAAGAAATACGCGAACCTATCGTCACCGTCAATCTTTATATGCCGCAAGAGTATGTCGGTGCAGTAATTACTTTGTGCACGTCAAAACGTGGCGTGCAACTTGACATGAACTATCACGGCAGGCAAGTCAAATTGACATACGAAATGCCCATGGCAGAGATTGTGCTGGACTTCTTTGATAGACTGAAATCAACATCCCGTGGTTATGCCTCTATGGATTACGAGTTTAAAGAATACCGTGCGGCAGATGTTGTTAAAGTGGATATGTTGATTAATAGCGAGAAAGTAGATGCGCTAGCAATTATTGTTCATAGGGCGAACAGTCAGTATCGTGGTCGGGCGGTCGCTGCCAAAATGCGTGAACTTATCCCAAGGCAAATGTTTGACGTAGCTATTCAAGCTGCCATTGGCGCTAACATCATTTCACGTGAAAACGTTAAAGCCTTACGTAAAAACGTTTTGGCCAAATGTTACGGTGGCGATATCAGTCGTAAGCGGAAATTATTAGAAAAGCAAAAAGCGGGCAAAAAGCGAATGAAACAAGTCGGCTCTGTGGAAATCCCACAAGAAGCATTTTTGGCAATTTTACAAGTGGAAGATAAATGAGTTTTCAATCAATTTTAGGTAACTTTGCATTAATTCTTTTTGTATTGATGATAACAACCGGAATCATCTGGTTTCTCGACATGTTTGTGTGGGCTAAGCAACGACGATTGAAGGCAGATCAAGCTTTGGCGAGTTTTGATGCGCGTAATGCAAAACTGACTGCAGATGGGATTCGCTTGCAAGAGGGTGGACGCTTAGAACTAGAGTCGACTTTGCTAAAGCAGCCTACTTGGGTGGAATACTCTGGTAGTTTTTTTCCAGTGATCGCGCTTGTGTTTTTTTTACGCTCTTTTTTGTATGAACCTTTCAAAATACCATCGGGATCAATGTTGCCGACATTATTTGTTGGCGATTTGATTTTGGTTAATAAATATACTTATGGGATTCGTTTACCTATCATTGATAAGAAAATATTAAATATCAATGATCCTAAACGTGGGGACATTATGGTGTTTAAATATCCAAAAGATACCAGCCTAAATTATATTAAACGTGTAGTTGGCGTACCCGGCGATAGAATAGTGTATAAAAACAAGCGTTTATTAATTAACGGTAAAGCATTATCGTACGAGGCTATGCCAGATTTTTTAGACGATACACTTACGTATTCTAAGCAATTTAGTGAGAATTTGACCGGCGTACAACATAGCATTTTGAATGATGATCAGAAACCAGTTTTTGTGGATAGCCCTGACCAATTTCCAAAGCATGAGTCATGCTCGTACGATAGTTTCGGTTTTGCGTGTACGGTACCTGAAAATCAGTATTTTATGATGGGTGATAATCGAGACAACAGCGCTGACAGTCGTTATTGGGGATTTGTTCCAGATCAAAATATTGTTGGTAAAGCATTTGTAATTTGGATGAACTTTAGTCATCCAAAAAGAATCGGCAGTTTTTAATAACTTGTGGAGTTGCATACTTATGCAAAATATAAAAAATCAGCGCTTTGGCCGACAGCTAGGTATTACGTTTATTAGTTTGATATTTATGCTGGTTATCGTTGGGATGATTGCAATGATAGGGATAAAAATTTCCCCAACGGTGATTGAATTTATGTCTATCAAAAAAGCTATACAGTCAGCAAAACAGTCAGGTGCGACAGTACGTGAAATACAGATTGCATTTGATAAACAAGCAGAGATTGGATATTTTGATGCGGTTGCAGGTAAGGATCTTTCCATTGTAAAAACTAGTGATGGCAGTATGGATGTTAGCTTTGCTTATACAAAAAAAATTCCTTTATTTGGACCAGCTAGTTTATTACTGGAGTATGAAGGTACAACGGCAAAAAATGGGACAGTCCCCAAAAAGCAGGAATAAGCAGATCTCGTATGAATGAACAATTATTGCAAAAGAGATTGGGGCATCAATTCAAGAATGCAGCTTTATTGCAGCAAGCTTTAACGCACCGTAGCCACAGTGTTTTGCATAATGAGCGCTTGGAATTTTTAGGTGACTCTATTTTAAATTGTGTGGTTGCTTCGCTTTTATTCGATAGCTTCGCCAATATTGATGAGGGTGATTTATCTCGAGTTAGAGCAAATTTGGTAAAACAGCAATCTTTGTATGAGATAGCGCAAAGAATTGAGTTGTCTCAGTTTTTACGCCTGGGCGAGGGGGAGTTGAAATCTGGTGGCTTCCGTAGGCCATCTATTTTGGCGGATACCTTAGAAGCCTTGTTTGGGGCGATTTTTTTAGATGCGGGATTTGATGCCGCACGTGAAGTGATTAAGTCTCTATACTCACTAGTCCTGGTTACAATAGATCCAACTACTTTAGGCAAAGATGCTAAAACATTGCTGCAAGAATTTTTGCAGAGTAAAAAAATAGCCTTGCCTCAATATAACGTTGTTGCTACACATGGTGCTGCTCATAATCAGGAATTCGAAATTGAGTGCCTGGTTCCAAAATTAGAGATACAAGTATTTGGCGCTGGCGGTAGTCGCCGTGCCGGTGAGCAAGCAGCAGCAAAGCTGGCTCTGGAAACTGCTTTAAATTTACTTGCTAAAACTCCAGCATCTCGCAAAAAGAAACCCCGGACGTCACAACTTAAACTAGCTGGAATAGCAACGGTACAATCAGATGCGCTAGCTAACGCATCGGCTGATGATAATAAATCTAACGGTTCGACACAGAAATCTTTGTTAGACATATCTAGTAATCAGCCCGCTGCAAAAACTGACGTTCTAACGCATCAATCTCAACCTAAGATCGCATGACCGATATCATTAATAACGCAGACTTTCGCTGCGGCTATATAGCCATTGTTGGCCGTCCTAATGTAGGGAAATCTACATTGATGAACGCCTTGATTGGCGCTAAAGTCAGTATAACTTCACGTAAGGCACAGACGACGCGTCACAGAATCACAGGAATTCAGACAAAAGACAGCACTCAATATGTGTACGTTGATACTCCTGGTTTTCAGACCCTTCACTCGAATCCCTTAAATAAGACTTTGAACAGAACTGTCACGACTACTTTGACAGCCTCGGATGTCATTTTATTTATTATAGAGGCAGGTACTTTTGGTGCCGCCGATCAACAAGTAATTGATTTGTTACCAAAAGATGTTCCTTGTATTTTAGTGATCAATAAGTCGGATCGAGTCAAAGATAAAGCAATCATGATGCCGTTTGCGCAAAAAATTATGGCTTTGTATCCTTTTGCTGCAGTGGTGCCTGTGTCGGCTACTTTGAGATTTCAACTGGAAAATCTTGAGGGTGAAATAAAGAAATATCTTCCATTGAATCCTCCTGTTTTTGGCGAGGACGACATTACTGATCGTAGCGAAAAGTTTTTAGCAACTGAGATCGTCAGAGAGAAGTTATTTCGCTTTGTAGGTGATGAGTTACCTTATACAAGCACAGTTTTGATCGAGAAGTTCGAACAAGAAGGTAATTTGCGTCGGGTATTCGTTGCGATTCTTGTGGACAGAAATACTCATAAATCCATGGTGATTGGAAATAAAGGCGCTAGATTAAAAGATATTTCTACTCAATCACGTCAAGATATGGAGAAGCTATTTGGTGGACCTGTTTATTTAGAAATTTGGGTTAAAGTGAAATCTGGCTGGGCCGATAACGAAGCTGGTTTGCGCGCCTACGGCTACGAATAGCGACATCATGAGTGTGCAGGTAATAGATCTGAATGCAGATGTTATATCAATCACAGAGCTTGTGGCTAATGCTTCTGCTGAGCCATCCATAACGGTAAAACCTGCCACAAAATTTCCTCGAAAATCATCTGTAATCTCCAAAGCACCGCGTACTAAACCAATGACCAAAGATGTGCGCATCTTAGGTCAGCCTGGCTTTGTATTACATTCATATCCCTACAAAGAAACTAGCTTAATCATTGATGTATTTACTCGTGATTACGGGCGATTAGCGTTAGTAGCTAAGGGTGCCAAACGACCACATTCTCAGTTGCGTAATATATTGCAAACCTTCCAGCCTTTAACTATGTCGTGGAGCGGTAAATCAGATATTAAAACGCTTAGCGCCGCAGAATGGGTTGGCGGCATGCTCCCGTTAGAAAAATCGGCACTACTGTGTGGATTTTATCTAAATGAATTATTGGTTAAATTTTTGATGCGCGATGAGCCATGCCCATCACTTTTTGATCATTACGTTTCTACCATAAATCAGTTGGCACATCAGGAGCCTGCTTTGATTGTTTTGAGAAAATTTGAGCATGCGTTGCTACGAGAGTCAGGCTTTATAGGCGACTTGACTCGTTGTTACATGACGAAAGCGACTGTGCTGAATCAAGAGCTTTATATAATTGATCCTGAGCTTGGTGCGCGTCCAGCGCGCCCATCAGACACGACTCCCCGCGTCAACGGTAAAACTCTGATTGATATGCATGCCGGAGAATATCAAGATCCCATAACCCAATCTCAAAGTAAAATGTTAATGCGCTTTTTACTGGCTCATCACTTGCATGGCACGCCACTCAACACTCGCCAAATTTTGATTGATTTGCAAAATCTATGAACATACATCAACAAACTCAAACCATTGAACTTGGTATCAATATTGACCATGTCGCTACCTTACGCAATGCACGTGGTACCAATTACCCTGATCCCTTGCAAGCTGCATTAATGGCGGAAGAGGCAGGTGCTGATTGCATTACTTTGCATATGCGTGAGGATCGCCGTCATATCAAAGATGCAGATGTTGAACGTATTCGTCCTCAACTCATTACGCGCATGAACTTAGAGGCTGCAGTAACAAATGAGATGATCGCCTTTGCTTGCAAAATAAAACCTCAAGATGTTTGTTTAGTGCCGGAACGCAGAGAAGAGGTGACTACAGAGGGTGGCTTAGATGTGGTTAAGTATTTTTCTCAAGTGCAGGCGGCGGTACGTCAGTTACAAGCGGAAAGTATTCGCGTCAGTTTATTTATTGACGCCGACGCACAACAAATTCAGGCGGCATCTGAGACAGGTGCAACGGTGATTGAGCTTCACACTGGTCGCTATGCTGATGCGAATGACAATACACAGCAAGCAGCAGAATTACTCCGAATTAAACAAGGAGCTTTGGAAGGTATAAAGCGAGGATTGAAGGTCAATGCGGGACATGGTTTGCATTTTACGAACGTGCAGACAATTGCGGCAATACCTGACATTTCTGAACTCAATATAGGCCATGCTATTGTTGCTCAAGCGGTTTTTGTTGGTTGGAAAAAAGCGGTGAGTGATATGAAAGCGATTATGAGTCAAGCTCGTTCACATGCGCTTTGATTGAATCAGTAATGATCTACGGAATTGGTACCGATATTGTTCAAACAAGTCGCATAGAATCATCTGTGAAACGACATGGTGACCGCTTTGCAGAAAAAATTCTCGGTGTCGACGAACTGACGATATATCATCAACGCAAAGCTAGTACAGAAGTTCGTGGTTTGCAATTTTTAGCTACACGTTTTGCGGCCAAAGAGGCATTTTCCAAAGCAATCGGGCTGGGAATAACCGAGCCGATGAATTGGTCTTCTGTACAAATACTAAACCTAAGTAGTGGCCAGCCTATCATATCGACCATTAACGATTTATCTGACTGGATGAAAGCGCGCGGCCTTACTGCACGTGTATCTATTTCAGATGAAACTGATTACGTAGTTGCTTTTGTCATCGTAGAGAAAAATAGTGACTCTGATGTCTGACGATCAATCAAAAAAATCAGTAGATAATGCTAGCGATATTGTTATTGATACTGTTGCTAAGCTACCTAATTTGCCTGGCGTTTATCGCTATTTTGATTCGCAAGATCAAGTTCTCTATGTCGGTAAGGCACGTGACTTAAAAAAGCGTGTTTCAAGTTATTTTCAAAAAACTGCAAGTAGTCCACGCATTGCAATGATGGTGGAGAAAATTGCACGGCTTGAAACCACAGTCACGCGAAGCGAGGCTGAAGCTTTGATTTTAGAAAATAATCTGATCAAAGCTTTACGTCCGCGATATAACATTCTTTTTCGTGACGATAAATCTTATCCCTATTTAAAAATCACAAATCAAACTTCTCCGCGTATGACTTATTATCGCGGTGCTGTCGATAAAAAACACCAATATTTTGGACCATTTCCATCAGGATGGGCGGTCAAAGAATCAATGCAGATTCTTCAGAAAGTATTTTTGCTGCGTAGCTGTGAAGACAGCGTTTTTTCAAACCGCACACGTCCTTGTTTGTTACACCAGATTCATCGCTGCAGCGCTCCCTGTGTTGACATTATCTCGAACCAAGACTATCTAGTTGATGTGGAAAACGCGTCCAAATTTTTGCGTGGACGGCAATCTGAAGTAATGCAGGACTTAGAAAAGAAAATGCTTGCGTACTCGCAAGAACTTAAGTTTGAACAAGCGGCATTGGTTAGAAATCAAATGTCGGCTTTGTCAAAAGTGTTACATCAGCAAAGCATGGAAACTACCGGCGATGCTGACATCGATATCATCGCAGTGGTCGTTGAAGGTGGCCGTGCTTGCGTCAATCTGGCAATGGTGCGTGGTGGACGTCATCTTGGTGACCGTGCTTATTTCCCGTCTCATGTTGATGATGCGCAGTTTGCTGCGGAAGATTCTATTGAGGACGAAGTCCTTTCAGCATTTTTAGCTCAGCATTATGTCGATCAATTTATTCCTTCCACCTTGGTTTTGAACATGGTGTTGGACGCACCCGATTTAATGATGGCGCTGGCAGAGCAATGCGGACATCGTATCCATCTTTCGTTTCAGCCCCAAGAACAGCGTCGTGCTTGGCTTGAGATGGCGGTAAAAGGCGCGCAACTGGCTTTGGCGCGTATGTTATCCGAACAAGGCTCGCAGCAAGCGCGGACACGTACCTTAGTCAATGTTTTGGAGTTGGAAGTCCAAGACATTGAAACCTTACGAGTAGAGTGCTTTGATATTAGTCACACTCAAGGCGAAGCTACGCAAGCGTCTTGCGTCGTATTTCATCATCATGCGATGCAAAATGGAGAATATCGCCGTTATAACATTAGCGATATCACGCCTGGAGATGATTACGCTGCTATGCGGCAAGTGCTGACCCGACGTTATGAAAAAGTTGCGAATGGTGATGGTGTAATGCCTGACGTCGTATTGATCGATGGAGGCAAGGGACAAGTTGAGATCGCGCGTCAGGTCTTCGTTGAACTTGCGCTCGATATTAGTTTGATTGTTGGTGTCGCCAAAGGGGAGGGACGCAAGGTCGGTTTGGAGACACTGGTGTTTGTCGATGGCAGAGCACAAAAACAGTTGGGAAAAGAATCTGCTGCCTTGATGCTGATTGCACAGATTCGGGATGAGGCGCATCGCTTTGCGATTACTGGAATGCGTGCAAAGCGAGCCAAGGCTAGACAAAGCTCACAGTTAGAGGAAATAGAGGGTATAGGTCCTAAGCGCCGTCAACGCTTGCTGGTGAGGTTTGGTGGCTTAAAAGGTGTTTCCGATGCGAGTGTTGATGATTTGGCTTCTGTGGGGGGTATTTCTCGTCAGTTAGCTGAAGAAATTTACAAGCGATTGCGTTAGCCAAATATAATACGAAGAATAATATGATGATTCACAGGTATATACTTTTTCGATAATTACAGATGCCATTCAACATTCCTATATTGCTTACTTGGTTGCGCGTGGCACTGATTCCTTTGGTCGTTGGTGTTTTTTATTTGCCAAATACATGGCTCAGTTCATTTGACCGAAGCTTAGCATCAACCTTAGTATTTATCGTTGCCGCTGTGACTGATTGGTTCGATGGATTTTTAGCTCGTCGCTGGAATCAAACCTCCGCTTTTGGTGCTTTCCTCGACCCGGTTGCAGATAAGCTAATGGTCGCTGGCGCTCTTTTAGTTTTGGTTCAATTAGATCGGGTGAACGCAGTAATCGCCTTCGTCATTATCGGTCGTGAAATTACGATCTCTGCATTGCGTGAATGGATGGCACAGATCGGAGCATCAAAATCTGTTGCAGTGAGCTCATTAGGTAAGATAAAAACTACTGCACAAATGGTCGCGATCCCGATGTTGCTCTATTACGATAATTTATTTGGCGTGATTGATACGGCATATTGGGGTGCCTGGTTATTATTGATTGCTGCAGTTTTAACCGTGTGGTCTATGTTCTATTATTTGCGCCGTGCATGGCCTTTGATCAAAGAGTCCACGGACAAAATGTCTTGACAGTGAAATTGGCTGATATATAATGTGCCCCTGTCTTTGATGCGGGAGTAGCTCAGTTGGTAGAGCGCAACCTTGCCAAGGTTGAGGTCGAGAGTTCGAGACTCTTCTCCCGCTCC
>NZ_JASJXN010000029.1:0-54340 GCF_035018705.1 Undibacterium sp. RTI2.2
AACAAGAAAACCAATCGCAACAGTGGCCACACCCATGCTCGACTTTACTGGTTTGGGTATTTTGCAAGAAGCTCAAGTTATTGAGTTAATTCGCAAATTCAGTCCAATCAAATTCAACAGGCAATAGTGCTAAACGTAACATGACGTCCAATCTGCTGACACGACTACGCCCCGACCGTAAAATTTTTGCTTTTGTGCTCGCCGCAATCTTGCTGCATGTCATGGCATTGCATTGGATTAATTCGCTTCCGGATCAGATACCAGGTGTGGATATCAAAAATTCTGAGATAAAACCGAGCTTGTTATACGTCAATCAAATTCAGGCAAAAACTGAAGTTGCCACCAAAGTTGAGGCTAAGCCAGAAAAAGTGATTAAGCTTGAAAAAAAGCAAGCAATACCGCCTCCAGATCCACAACCAGACCCCTTGCCCTCGCAAGCGCAACAGCCTGCAGCAACGCCACCACTGCCAGGACAAATTGCCGATGGTAGTCAAGAAACTGCTATTTACGAAGCCACGGGAGGCTATCTGGCAGTGACTCCGATAAAAAATCCTGCGCCAAATCTGGCAGCATCTACATCAACTTTTGGGGCTGTAAATTCAACTACAGGTTCACCTACCGGCACAATTACAAGCGCTACTCCGCCGCCTGCGATCCCCTCTTTAGAGCAAGTAGCCAGTGCAACTAAAAATACTGGTACAGACAACCTTCCATCAGCACAATTTAAAGTAACCCCACCTCCATCAGCAGTACTAGAATTACAATTGGTCAGATCAGAGGCGAACGGCAGCCCCTTTTATGGTGTTGGCGAAATCAACTGGCATGTCAGCAATAACGCCTACAGCATGTCAGTAAGCGCGGGCTTAAATTTATTGGTAACCACCCTAAATTTGCTGAAAATCAATAGCGACGGCAAGATCACCGACGCTGGGATTGCGCCTGTCACTAGCAGCGAATCCAGACGCAATCGCTCAGAAACAGCGATCCACTTTAATTATGAGACTAAGTTAGTCAGTTTTTCATCTTCAAATAAATCAATACCGTTGGTTGATGGCTCGCAAGATAAAGCCTCGGTATTGATGCAACTGGCAGGCATAGGTTATGCCGATCCGACACAGTTTCGTGTCGGGCGAGAAATCGTCATCCAAGTAGCTGAAGAACGCGACGCGACTAACTTCCAATTCGTCATCGTTGGGCAAGAAGAGTTAAAAAACAAACTTGGTACATTGAATACTTGGCACGTAGTGCGTCCACCACGAGCGGGTGCCTACAATTCTCAGCTTGATATTTGGTTTGCACCAGATAAAAACTGGTATCCGGTACAAGTGCGCAACACAGAAAGCAACGGTGCAATCACTACACAGATTGTGACCAAAATTACGCCTCAATTAAATTAAGAAAGATAAATATGTACCTGAAACGTATCAACTTATTTGCCTCAACAATATCTATTCCGGCAGTTCCAAAATCTCGTCGCTTGCTCGTATTTGCAAGTCTGTGTTGCGGTATGGTTAGCGGAATATTCAGCACAGCAAGCTTGGCTGATACACCGGCTAAGTCTAGTATTAATTTGCCTCCTTCTGCGACCTTGGAATACACCATCAAAGCGAAGCAAAGTGGTATCACACTCAGCGGTGACGCGAGTGTGATGTGGAAAACAGGCAATCAAAGATATAGCATCATCACGGAAACTCGTGCCATGTTAATCGGAAAAATTCTGGATGTTAGTAGCGTGGGCGGCGTCGATAGCTATGGTTTAGCACCAGAAAAATTTAATGAAAAACGCCTAGGAAAACCAGAAACTATTACTAACTTCAACCGCAAAGGCGATAAAAAAAGTATCACTTTTAGTGAGTCAGCAGAACGCTATCCGATCAAAGGTGGAGAACAAGATCGTAGCAGTGCGACCTGGCAACTAGTAGGACTAGCACGCGCTGCCGGTGACAAATTTAAGCCCGGCAGTGAATGGAAAATGTTTGTTGCAGGCAGACGCGACGCAGAAACCTGGTCCTTCAAAGTCATGCAACGCGAAACTCTAGCTACAGGGATGGGCAATCTAATGACCGTTCACGTCGTTAAATTGCCACCACCGAATTCTAAAAGCCAGCATATAGATTTGTGGTTGGCACCAGCTTTGGAATGGTATCCCGTACGTGTCCTGTTTAGCGATGTTGACGGGGATTATATTGAACAACTCATCGGACAAATAAAAAAATAAAACCTATCTTATTTACTTGCGTATTTATTTGCTTGTTCGCAGTATCACTCACTTAATCAAGACAGGATGAGCGCGCCATTCAGTGTTCGCTTGTTCTATCGCCTGCTCGACAAATTTCTCTTTAATCAATTTGTCTAATTCTTTGTTAAAGGCGCTTAAATAGCTAGTACAAGGACTTTGAGTAACAAATCCCGCCATATTGGGAACATCGCTCAAGTACGGATATAAGGCAATAATTTTTTGATCCGTCGCAGCAGAGATGAGTAGCGCTCTGCCGGGATAAAAACCGGTTACGACATAATCAAATCGATCCGCTGCCAGCATTTTAAAACTGGTTTCAAGATCATTCGCTTCCTGGATTTTTAGATTGTTTTTGAGGAAGCTATCAAACGGCTCGCCAAAGCGGTTACCTCTGGCAACGCCGCCGCGAAATCCCGCCAAATCAGCCCATTTAGTCACATTAATACGTTTGTCTGCACGGACAAAAGCAGCTACCGGATTCAGCATGACCGTATTACTAAAGCTAAGATAAGCACGGCGCTCTGGATTGTCTTTTAAGGTCACAACCAGATCAATCGCGCCACTTTGCGCCGCGGCCAAGACCCGGTTAAACGGTCCAAGATAACGAATCTCGTAAGGCACACCAAGATCAGTGAAAATCCGTTTGGCAACGGCAATACTAGCACCACGCATTGTGCTGCCGTCATACCAATGCAAGGGGGGGTAGGCAGGATCTGCAGAGATAATGATCTTCTCGCAGACCCCAAGCGCCATGCATTCCGTGCTGGCGGCTATACCAAAAGCGATCACAAAAGCTACAGCCATCCAATGCGAGAAGCCATGACGCAAGTGTTGGCAAGTCATACGACGTTGTCTCTCTGGTTCTGTCTGCATGTAAACTTAATCCTATCCCTGGGACAGATGTCTCATGATTTTTATCATGGCTTTGTTGTAATGTTTATACCATCATAGGACACCGTTCGAGTAACTGCAACTACACTGACGCCTTTATATTTGGATGATTACTCGCATGTTGGTCAGAATGTCGGATCGCACTTAAATATTACTCCCCCTATGTATATTTTTATTGCCCATAATTCTATTGGACAATCGGCCTTATTTTATAAAATATAGGGGGAGTATATTAAATTTGCCCTAAAAATGCTTGAACGCAGGTCATGCTACTCGCCAACGATTGTAGCCCTTAGCAAATACACACATAATCAAACCAAACAGAGATTGCATCACAACCGATGACATCGTTGCGACCCCATTAGCACCAACTACGTCCAGAAACGGGACATCTTTAATCTGCGTGGCAAGGTATAAACCAAATAAAAACAGAGCGATAAAAGTTCTCGAAGTTCTGGTTATCCGTCCCAACAGATTGGCGGTGGTAGCAATCGCAAAAATTCCACTAACTAAGGTCACCGCGCGCAACATATCGTGGCCAGCCCAACGCACAATTACCGGAGCAGTTAATAGCAAGCCGAGTAAGCAGCTGGCAACAATTTGCCGCCAGTAGCGCATCGACGCACCACCCATGACTGCGGCTGTCATGCTCTCAGTATCCGACTGGTAATCACGCACACTCAGGTCACTGATTTGCACGCCCCAAAATGCCACCGCAATCAGGACAAAACCACCTAGCATTGCGCTGCCCACGGTGCAGCCAACCAATATTGCGAATAGGAGTCCAGCGCTCATGATGGGACTCGACGCCAAGCTCAAAGCCAGCTCCGCTAAGACCTGACCGGTAAAGCCAGGTAGGCTGGCAGCCAAAGCAAATAGCGGTCGTGTAAGTTTGGTCAGTGGCCGCAACAAGCGGTTGGCAAACCCAATCAAAGACCAAGACTGGCGGCGGACAGAAAGCTTGATTTTGTCCGGAGAAAACCGATGGAACAAGGCGATCGCCAGCAGGACAGGCAATACCGCGATCACTCCACCGGCAAGGCGCGTCAGCACTACCACTGTTGACCAGAACTCCCCTTCTAACACTACGGGAGGCAAGGTCTTATCAAAATCAGAAATACCGATAGAAAAATGCGAGGTATGAAACATCGCCAGAAATCCCAGATTGGATGTCGCCACTCCAGAAAAATCAAATATCATTGCCGGCGTCCATGATGTGACGGAGCCATGATCCGCAATTACAATCGGTACTGTGCTTTGCAGCATCCACACAAAAAAATACGCGACGTCACCGGCCTTGCCAGATAAAGGGGCAAACGCTTCGCAAAATAAAGCCATGCTGCAGGCGAATATCACGGAAGGGAAAAATACGATTACATAGGTTTTCAGATACACCAGCAACTGTATCGGCCCTTCGCCACGCAACAAATGCAAGACCAGAATAGTGGCCAGCAATGCCAATATCAGCACACACAAATAAGCGACTGCACCCAGCCAGCGCCCTATTAAAAATACGCTGTTACTGATGGGCATCGTCGCCAGCACACTGCCGCAGCCGCTACGAAAATCGTCGTTCATACGACCACGTACCAAGTAAAAACCACCCAGACCAAAAAATAAATTCGCCAGTAAAGAGCTACCCAGCGCCAGGCATAAACTGTTGTAAACTACCCTCGCATCGCCTACGGATATCAATATCGAACCGCTAATCGGATCTGCAATCATCATCCAGGTAATAGCGACCACTGCCAAGATCGCGACGATGCTACTGATGCGGCGGGTACGCAAGCGCACTTCACTTTGTATCATCGTCCACAAAACATAGGCGGTCATGCTGCCAACTCCTGAATCGCATACTGCTGTGCCATCAAGGCTTCTTCCAGACTAGGCTCCGCAACCAGTGCGCCATTACAAGGTGAATGCGGATGCGCAATCCGCAAGTGGATCTGGGATTCATGTCTTTGTACCTGAAGTACCTGAACACGCTTGCTCAGCAACTCATATTCCTGAGTGTTTACTGTGGCTGACCAGATGTGGCCGCGCCCATGTTTTACAAAACTATCCGGGGTATCGTAAGCGATCAATTTACCCTTGCGCATGATCGCCAGATGGCTTGCCATGTTCTCAATGTCGGAGACAATATGGGTCGATAAAATCACTAATTTTTTAAAGCCGATTTCTGACAATAGCTGGCGAAACCGTAATCGCTCTTCCGGGTCCAGACCTGCTGTCGGCTCATCGACAATCAAGATATCAGGATCATTCAGCAAAGCTTGTGCAATCCCGAGGCGACGGCGCATACCACCTGAAAACGTCGAGGCATAGCGATGCGCATGCTCATGCAAATTGACCATCTCCAGCAATTGTCTGATCCTGCTACCAGACGGATCGCGGACCCCCTTTAAGGCCGCAAAATACTGCAAAAATTCTAGCGCGCTCAGGTTGGGGTAGACGCCAAAGTCTTGCGGCAAAAAGCCTAAGCGCTGGCGTATCGCATTCGGTTTTTTGGCAATATCAATC
The DNA here is from genome assembly GCF_035018705.1 of Undibacterium sp. RTI2.2. NCBI lineage: Bacteria > Pseudomonadati > Pseudomonadota > Betaproteobacteria > Burkholderiales > Oxalobacteraceae > Undibacterium > Undibacterium sp. RTI2.2. The sequence continues at coordinate 5,651 of NZ_JASJXN010000029.1, forward strand.
CCGTCAAATAAAATTTGACCACTGGTCGGCTTGGTCAATGTCGCTATCATCTGCATCAGCGACGTCTTGCCAGCGCCGTTATGGCCGATCAGTCCCAGTACGCCGCTGCTCAACTGCATAGAAACATCATCAACCGCCGTCACAGTCTTGTTATAGGTTTTTACGACATTGTGGAGTTCTAGCATGGCGTTTACTCGTCTTTTCAATTTAGGATGGAAATCAGAATAAATGGGATGCATCAAATGCTCCAGCGCTACAAGACAAAGTGCAAAGATCGGGGAATAAAACGATAAATTGAGGGCATCAGCAGTTTGGTCGATGATGGTCAGAAGAGTTGGACAGCGATTTTCTATATCGTTGTACGCAAGTGACAAGCGCTTGCAATTGACGATGTTTAACTATGGAGAACATAGCAATCTGATATGCTCTTCATCAAGTTACCGATAAATTTACCGTTATGATTTGTGTGTAATTTTGAGTCGCTACGTCACCAAGCGACTTTTAATAGAATTAATTTCCATGCAGAAATTAATTCTGGGGCGCTTCTTGATGCGACCCTGACTCCAGCTACAATCAAAGACGCATCCAGCATTTTAATTTTCAAAAAAAATCATGAGCATAGAAAAAATTCGTCAAGTTTTAAAAGACCGTGCGCGGCTAGCTGTTGATATCGCCACGCTGGCAGATGATGCAGATTTGTATGAAGCGGGCATGACATCACATGCCAGTGTCAATGTCATGCTGGCACTGGAAGATGCATTTGATCTGGAGTTCCCTGACCGCATGCTTAAGCGTAGCGTGTTTGAAAGTATGGCCGCAATGGACGCTGCAATACAGGAACTGACTGCCTGAAAGTTTTAGTATTGAAGTAGATAAGATGTAGGAATTTTTTTAGAAACTCCACCCTCTTATTTACTCACTTATTTACTCACTTATTTAACGTAATACCTTTAGCCCACTACTCACTTATGCCTGCATCCACCTCTGCATCTGCATCCGCATCCGCATCCACACTGATTGCACAAGCTAAGTCCATCGCTAAAGAAATTGCAGCCACTCATGCAGATACGGTTGATAAGGATAGTCGTTTCCCGCAAGAGGCAATCACTGCGCTAAAAGACGCGCAATTATTAAGCGCTTATATTCCTGCCTCTCTGGGTGGTGCGGGCGCTAGCCTAAGTACTCTGGTGGAGATTTGTGAAGCGTTAGGCCAGCATTGCTCTGCTACCGCGATGGTATTTGCGATGCACCAGATACAGGTGATTACTCTGGTCCGGCATGCATCTGATCACCCTTGGTATCAGCAGTATTTACGCGACCTGGTGACACACCAATATCTGATTGCCTCAGTCACGTCTGAGGTTGGCGTTGGTGGAGAAATGCGACGCAGTAGCTGTCACGTCCAACAAGATGACAAACAAAATAGTACGCAATTTAAGTTAGTTAAAAATGCGACTACGATTTCTTACGGCGCTCAGGCAGATGACTTATTGGTGACAGCAAGACGCTCAGAAGACGCCGCGAATAACGATCAGTCCTTAATTTTGGTCCGCAAAGCCGACTACAGCTTAGAACAAAAAGGCGAGTGGGACACCATGGGTATGCGCGGTACTTGCAGCCCGCCATTTTTGCTCAGCGCGAGTGGTGTTGCAGAGCAAATTATCGCGACACCGTTTGCGGACATGTCTAGCGTAACGGTCGTGCCGGTATCGCACTTATTATGGAGTGGCATCTGGCAAGGTATTGCAGCAGCGGCAGTCAATAAAGCACGGGCGTTTGTGCGAGGTCAGGCAAGAGCTAATCCAGGTACTACGCCACCAACTGCATTGCGTCTTGCCGAGTTAGTCTGCACCTTGCAAACGATGCGCACTTCCGTGCAAGCCTGCCTGATTGAATACGAACAACTCGCTGCCGCACCCGATGCAGCGCAAGGGATTTTATCCTCCATGCCGTATGCGCTAAAAATCAATAATCTCAAAGTAGAGACATCGCAAATCCTGCCACAGATTGTGGGGAAAGCTTTATTAATCTGCGGAATTTTAGGCTACAAAAACGATAGTAAATTCAGTATGAGTCGTCATCTGCGTGATGCTCATTCAGCCGCATTAATGGTTGGCAATGATCGTATATTAGCGACCAATGCTAATTTATTGCTGATACTAAAAGATGACTAAAATTCGGCCAAAAGAAAAATTAACAATCTCTAAAAAAAACTAAAAGGACAAACGATGTCAATTGATTTTTCTCCCGAGTTATTGACCGATGATCTGGTCGCTGCAGGTCATATTATTCCGGTCGGTGTACAAGGTATTTTTGGCCGTGGCCCCATGTTTGAAGATGTATTGCGCCAATTTGATGACTTAGTAAGCCGCCTGGCGATGCCTGATGGTGCAACTAAAATGTCCTTCCCGCCTTGCCTTGATCGCAAGGTATTGGAACAAAGCGAATTTCTGGATTCCTTCCCGCAACTGGCTGGCACTATTTTTAGTTTTACCGGCAACGAGGCACAGCATAAAGAACTCAGCGAATGTGTGCACGAAGGTCGCCCATGGACGCATCTGCAAACCATGACGGCGGTGTGTTTGACCCCTGCCGCCTGCTATCCGGTTTATCCCAGCTTTAGCGGCACTCTGCCTGAGAATGGTCGCTTAGTTGACATGCAAAATTGGGTATTTCGTAACGAGCCATCGCCAGAACCAACCCGTATGCAATCCTTCCGCGTGCGGGAATTTGTCCGTGCAGGTAGCCCGGATATGGTTATTGCCTGGCGCAATATCTGGCTGCAACGCGGCATTGATATTTTACTGTCGCTTGGCTTACCTGCGCGCTCTGAAGTCGCCTCCGATCCTTTCTTCGGGCGCGGTGGTCGCATGCTGGCAGCCAACCAACGGGAACAACAATTGAAGTTTGAAGTCGTGATCCCGGTGATCTCGCAAGAGAAGCCTACCGCGGTTTGCTCCTTCAATTACCATCAAGATCATTTCGGAAAATTATTTCATATCCAAACTGCCGATGGCACTACTGCACATACCGCCTGCCTTGGTTTTGGTCTGGAACGGATTGTCATGGCCTTGTTTAAAACTCACGGCATGGATACCGCACACTGGCCACAAACTGTGCGCGACATACTCTGGCCATGAAGCCACCTCTACATCCTTCATCCGTCACGTGTTTTCAAGTGCTTGGCGATATGGATCATCAAACTTATCAGCAGCATAGCTTGCATGGATCTGACCGCGCCTGGGTAGAAACCAATTGCTATATCGATGTATGGATCGAGGTTTTACATAGCTTAAAACTGAATCCCGTTGCCTGTATGTCCATGGTATTTGCGCTGGATTTTGATGGCGACCAATGGACCTTCTACAAACCGCCGCACGAAGATTTATTTGCGCTGTATGGCATTGATGTACAAGAGCTGAATGTCTGGCGCTCTTTGTTAGAAAACGCTTGTACACAATTACAACGCGGTCGTCTGGTACTGACAGAAGCCGATTCTTTTTATTTGCCCGATACCTCGGGTACCGATTACCGTAGTAATCACGTTAAGACCACGATTGCGATTCAAGAAATTGATTTAGAACAGCAACGTTTAGGCTATTTTCATAACAGCAGTTATCACCAGTTGAGCGGTGAGGATTTTGTTAAAACCTTCCGGGTTGGCGCACCGCATGATGCGACGTTTATGCCACTGTTTGCCGAGTTTGTACGACTCGATCACCTGCACTACGCTGACGATCAGGCGCTGGCAATAATTTCTATCTCTTTGCTGGCAAAGCATCTGGCGCGCCGCCCAAAACATAATCCCATCAGCCTGTTTATGCCTGTGTTTATCGCTGATGTAGAGCGTTTAAAAACCGAGGGTCTGGCGGCATATCATGCCTATGCCTTTGCCACTCTGCGGCAATTGGGTGCGGGGTTTAGCATCGGCGCCAGTTATTTGCGCTGGTTGCAGCAGTCTTTAGTCATGGCTGATGATGCGACAGAACAATTAAACACTGCGGCAGCGCATTTTGAAGCCATCTCAAATGCAACTAAAACTTTGCTGCTAAAAACCGCCCGCGCCGTCATGGGTAAAAAGCCAGTTGATCTGACGCCTGGCTTGATAGAAATGGCGCAACACTGGCAATCCGGGATAGATCAACTGACGATATTTGTGGGCGAGCAATCCAGGGCGAACGGTAAGGTGGACGGCTGATGGCCAAAATCACTCATCCCGGTCAAACCATCTTGGACGCTGAGTGGCAATATGCCGAGGTCGAGGCAGGCCAGTTTGCAGATGCGTCTGTATTACCGTCTGAGTTAAATGCGCTGATCTGGAAAGCCGCCCAAGTACCGGGCACGGTAGCATCGGCACAACGTGAGGCAAAAGAATTTGCCTACGGTGCAACCAATTATGATGATTACGATTACTGGTTCCGTTGTGAATGCAGTTTGTCGCAAGCTGCCAGTTTACGGTTTGATGGGCTGGCAAGTTTGGTCGATGTGTACTGGAATGATGCACTGCTCTTCAGCGCGGACAATATGTTCAGGCAATATCGTGTAGACATGCAGGCACACCAGAGCGGCGGCACAAACGGCGTAATCAGTCTGCGTTTTAAATCAGTCAACGCAACTTTAAAAATCCGCCGCCCACGCGCACGCTGGCGCACTAAGCTAGTAGAACAACAGCAATTACGCTGGTTGCGCACCAGCTTGCTTGGTCGTATTCCCGGATGGTCGCCGCCGGTTGCGCCAGTCGGACCGTATCGGCCTGTGGTTATAGAAACCGCGAGCGTAGTCAAGATCATCCATGCCGATATCCGCAGCAGCGTGCGAGATGGCGACGGTATCGTCAATGCGACAATCGAAATTAATACGTCCGTATCGGTTGACAGTGCAGCTTTAGCCATTAGTTTGTGCGTAGGCGATCAACGTCTTGCGCTCACACTGGCAAAAAAAGAAAATGAAATGCATCAGCTATTGGCGCAAGGAGAGATGCAGATTGCACAAGCGCAGCTTTGGTGGCCACACACCCACGGCAATCCGGCCTGCACTCCTGCCTTATACCCGGCACATATTGAAGTCACTATTGGGGCACAACAATACCTGTTTGACTTAGGCAAACTCGGCTTCAGGACAATTGAGGTGCGAAAAAATGATGGCGACTTCCATCTGTATGTGAATGGCGTCTCGGTATTTTGTCGCGGTGCCTGCTGGACACCGGTAGATCTGATCTCACTCGCTGGCGATGCATCTGATCTATTGCCAACGCTGACATTAGCCCGCGATGCTGGTATGAATATGCTGCGGGTCGGCGGCACGATGTTGTATGAAAGCGATGACTTTTACCGGCTATGTGATGAACTTGGACTATTGGTGTGGCAGGATTTTATGTTCGCCAATATGGATTACCCGGTAGATGATCCTGCTTTTGCTGAGAACACCCACCAAGAAGCGACACAATTTTTAGACCGCACACAGTTGTCTCCGTGCATCGCAGTGTTATGCGGTAGCTCAGAGATAGAACAACAGGCAGCAATGCTTGGTGTAGCGCCCAATCTATGGCGCAATCATTTTTTTGCAGACAGTTTGCCGCAGTTGTGTAAGGCCATGCGGCCAGACGCCACCTATATTGCCTCCAGCCCTAGTGGCGGCGTCATGCCATTCCAGCTGGATGCGGGAGTTGCGCATTACTTTGGCGTTGGTGCTTATTTACGGCCGCTGGAGGATGCGCGGCGCGCTGGTCTGCGCTTTACCTCTGAGTGTCTGGGCTTCTCAAATATGCCGGAAGACAGCACGATAGAGGCACTGTTAAAAAATGGCGAAGCACCCGGTACACATCCAGTCTGGAAGCAACGGGTGCCGCGTGATAGTGGTACAGGCTGGGATTTTGAGGATGTGCGCGATCACTATATGGCGCAATTATTTCAGCTCGATCCGGCGCGCTTACGCTATGCCGACCCGACGCGTTATCTGGCGCTGGCACGTGTGACAACTGGCGAAGTGATGGCACAAACGCTGGCCGAATGGCGGCGTGCAGGATCAAGTTGCCACGGTGCTTTGATCTGGTTTTTGCGTGATCTTTGGCTAGGTGCCGGCTGGGGGTTGATTGATGCCAGCGGCAAACCCAAAGCCGCTTATTACTACGCAAAAAGAGCGATGGTACCGTTAAGCCTATTAATGACGGATGAAGGTTTAAACGGTCTTGCGCTGCATCTCGTGAATGATAGCGCGGTCGCTTACCAAGGCACACTATCACTCGATTTATACCGGCATGGCGAGACTCGTATCGCGCAAGGACAACTCCAGATTGATCTGGCACCGCATAGCGTGACGCAAGTGCGTGCAGAAAGTATGCTGGAACATTTTTTTGATACCACCTATGCCTATCGCTTTGGACCGCCCGGACATAATGTGGCGGTAGCGCGGTTTCAAACTGCACCGTCGTCAGCGCATTGCGAGGCCTTCTATTTCCCGTTGGGCATCGGTCAGTTAAGTAATCCGGTCGAGCGCGATCTGGGCTTACAAGCGCATTTTGTGCAGACGGATGATGACCATGTGATGCTACATGTCTCAACCCGAAAACTTGCGCTGTCGCTGGCAATTGAGGTCATTGGATATCAGCCAGAAGATAATTTCTTCCACCTGGCACCTGGCACAGAGCGTCATATTCGTCTGACACGTCTGACGCACCTAAGCAAAAATGATATTACCCAGAAAAATCTGGCAAGTGCCGACAAAATCCAAGGGACAGTTACAGCGCTCAATGCCATCAGTCCGTGCAAGATTATGAATGCTTGTCTAGTCACTAGTGCGAACGCTAACGCTAACGCTAACGACCGTGATACCGGAAACCGTCCGGAAAGCTGCATCACATGACGACATCAGACAAGCAGTTGCTAGCCGATGCGCCATCATCAGAATCGACGCTCACATCAACACACGCATCGATGCATATGTCGGCATTCAGACCCGCATTCACTGCGGCAGACATCCCGACAATATCGCCAACACATACAGATCATCATGCCGCAGAGGCATTCTGGTTTGGCGATGCAGATACGCCTTTGTTAGCTTGGTATCACCCGCCTAAAACGGCGATGCGCAATTCTGGCGTGGTACTTTGCCCACCCTTTGGGCATGAGTATATGGTCTCGTATCTGTCGTATAAGCACTTGGCGATGCAATTGGCAGAAGCTGGCTTTCCGGTTTGTTTTTTTGATTATGATGGCTGCGGTGATTCTGCCCAGAGTGATACGGTGCGGGTGGCTGCCTGGCAGCACAATATACGTCAGGCGGCAGAACAACTACGCCGCTTGTCCGGAGTGAAGCAGATCAGTTTGTTTGGTATGCGCATGGGTGCTTTACTCGCAGCAGGCCTGGCAACTGAGTTAGCCTCACCTGCGCTGCTAATGCTGGCACCGGTAATATCTGGTCGAGCCTATGTGCGTGAACTAATGGTCTTGCGCGGCATGAGTGGGGTTGGCGCTGCGCATAAAAGTAATGAAGCAAAACCATCAGAACATAGCGTCAGTGATGATGAACTGACGGGCTATACATTTTGCGCCAGTACGCGTGCAGCTTTAAGCGAATTAAACATCCTCAATCTGGCATCGCCACCGGCTGCCGTTATGATCGCCGCGCGTGATGATATCTCTGGTCAAGAGGCCAAACTGGCGACGACCTGGCGGCGTGATGAATATCAGATGCATCTGATTACCACGCCAGGTTATGCCGCAATGATGACCGAAGATGCGCATGAGTCCAGTGTACCGCATGCGATCTGGGCAGAAATGTGCCAATGGCTGATACAGCAAATCCCGTTGCAGCAAGGCTCATTACAAGATCAGCAGAACGATACAACATCCACCTCAGCAAACATGCTAACCACGCGCTGTCGTATCCGGTATGGCGAACAAATATTGCAGGAAGAAATCGTGCAGTTTAATGGCATGGTTGGCATCGTTACCCAGCCCGGCCCGGCCGCCACCAGCACCGATATCGGAATCAACAAAGACAAAAACGACACTACGCGACCAGCCATTATCCTCACCAATGTCGGTGCCAATCATCGCGTCGGCAATCATCGCTTATATGTGACGATGGCGCGCACACTGGCTGCGCAAGGCTTTACTGTTTTGCGTTATGACAAGCGAGGCATTGGCTATAGTCAACCAACACCAGATGAGCAGGAAAATGATGTACACGGATTGCAAGGCGTGGAGGATATCGGCTCTGCCATGCAGTTTATGCAGCAAGCTTACGGACAACCCAGCTTTGTGCTGGCGGGCTTATGTTCTGGCGCGTATCTGTCGTATCTGGCAGCGGTACACGACCCGCGTGTGACTGGTCTGGTATTGATGTTTCACTGGCGCGCCGGTAACGTAATACAGACGAAAAAAGCAGCGACCTTTAAATCAACCCAGTTTTATTTTAAAGCTGCCACGCATGGCAATACATGGCGTCGCATGCTCAGAGGCAAAATTGCCTCCCGTAAGATTTTTAGAAATCTTGCTAAAAAATTGATACAAAAACTACTCGATCATATGCGGCATCGTTTAGCGCATTTCATGAAAACTCATCACCTGCTAGGACCTGTCGCCAGAAACTTTAAGGCCATGCAGGCGCGTGGAGTGGAATTAGTATTTGTGTTTGATGCCAACGACAGCAGCATCGATCTGATGACCAAACATCTGGGCAGCAATGCCCATCTTTTGCAGCACAGAGACAGTCTTAAAATTGAAGTGATCAAGGGTGTTGACCATACCTTCACACCAATGTGGTCGCAAACTTACCTAGCGACCATGCTGGCGCAGCATCTGGCTAAGCGCTTCCCATAAGAAAACTATTGGTCAAACCACGATCACGCGTTCTTCTGCAAACCCGGCAGAATATATTTCCACACTACGAAGAGTTCAAACACTTCTACCGCGATCAACGCGGTAATCGCGCCCGACGTGCCGAGGTGCGGTATGGTCCATGAGGTGATGCCCAATACCAGTACCAAAGTCACGCTCCCCAGATAAAACAGGGAACGAAAAGCGCCGCCGCTGCTTAGCCAAGAGGTACCGACCCAACGTGCGGCGTTGATCGCAAAGTAGGCGCCCCACAGCATCACCAGGGGATCAAGCCCGCTGTATTTGGAACCGATCACATGCGCCTCTAGCCAGGGCAACATCAGCAGCATTACGCCAACGTATGCCAGTACCACCAGCTCAATCCCGGCGATGGAAAACAAGGTTAGCTTGCGCAGACCAGTCCAGTTTTGCTCCGCCATCAGGCGGCTAGCTTCTGGCCGCGCGATCCGCGACCATGCTGCCACTGCCAGCGGTATCGGCATTAATAAAGTACGTGAGGCATTCAAATCCGCAATCGCCGCCACGCCTAACCACGCGCCGGACAAATATACATAGCTGTAGTTAGATAGCCAGCCGACCAGCACACCTAAAATCGCCCAGCGGCCATGCCCGCTAATGGTGTCCTGATGATCGACAATTACTTGCTGCAAATCTTCCTGGACTTGGGAAATTTTTGCGCCACTCAGTGTGTCATTTGCGGTCTTACTTGCGGTCTTACTTGCGGTCTCATTTGCGGCATCACTTAAGGTCTGATTTTGATGGTCGCTGTGGTTACTAGTATTGGCTTTTAAACGTCCGATGCCGAGTAATGAACAGATGATTGAGGAGCTTGCCAGACAAGTAAAAATCCATTCCAGACCAAGATGATCTGTCAAATACAGCGCTAGCAAACTCAGTGCGACCAAAGTCACATAAACAATATCCTGACGCAGTACGGCAAAAATGTCCGATTGAATAAAACCAACAGTACGACCGTATTCACGCACGCCATTACCAATCACATACGCCGCAAAAGCAATCGCCAGTAAATAGCCAGGCTGACTGTTGTGCGTCGCTGCAGGGATAAAGGCGACAATCACAAATGCCAGTCCCCCCATCAACAGCGTGCTCCAGATCTGGCGTATCCAGTAGTGACGTAACAAGGCTTTTCTAGTGTTCTCTTGCACTGCGCTGGCAACCGTCGTCAAGGGTCCTGCAATCCAGGAATCCACTACCAGGCCGGCCAACAAACCACCAGCGTACAATTGGCCGTATAAACCGTAATCCTCTTTGGTCGCCAGACGTATCAATAGCATGCCAATCGCAAAATTCAGCGCACTGAGCATGCCCTGATCAATCACGGACAAGATAGAAGAAGAGAGAAATTTTTTGGTGAAGCTCATGCAGTCTTTTTAGAAAAAATCAGGGTAGGTGTTGATGTAAATAGACAGCTATTTTGATCAAAAGTATCCCATTCTCTTACAATATTTCATTGACTGCCAGCAATCTCACCTGATCTTGATAAAATGCTGTGCGGGCGTTTGCAGGCTTTACGCCGCAACTCCGTTGATTTTAAAAATAAGGGGAGTATCTAGCCTGATCACTAGATTGTCCATATATTCTCTGGACGATTAAGTGCCAAACAAGCCTACTCCCATCCAGTATACAAACATAATAAATCTATATGAACTCTTCAAACGATAGCGCACTGGTTCTGTTCAGCGGCGGCCAAGATTCCACCACCTGCCTGGCATGGGCTTTGTCACGCTATCAAAGGGTAGAAACCATCGGCTTTGATTACGGCCAGCGCCACGCGATCGAGTTGGGGCAACGCCCGATTTTGCTAGAAAAGATGCGCGGCTTGTCGGCCGACTGGGACAGCAAGCTGGGCGAAGATCATATGATCGACCTGTCGCTGATCTCGCAGCTATCCCACACCGCGATGACGGAAGATATAGAAATCGTCATGCAAGAGAACGGCCTGCCCAACACCTTTGTCCCAGGCCGCAATCTGATGTTTATGATGGTCGCCGCAACACTGGCGTACCGGCGCGGTGCCAACGTGCTGGTCGGCGGGATGTGCGAGACTGACTTCTCCGGCTACCCTGATTGCCGCGACGACAGTATGAAAGCCTTGCAAGTCGCACTCAACCTCGGCATGGCAACCCGGCTCAAATTAGAAACTCCGCTGATGTGGATCAACAAAGCCCAGACCTGGCAATTAGCAGAACAATTGGGCGGCACAGATCTGGTCAATCTGATCCGCGCAGACACCCACACCTGCTACCTCGGCGAGCGCGGACAATTGCATGCATGGGGTCACGGCTGCGGCACTTGCCCGGCCTGCGCACTACGCGCCAACGGCTATCAAGAATATGCCGCGGCAACGGCATAAAACTAAGGAAATCAATATACTCCCCATAATTTCTTATAAAAATGGCCTGTAAGGCAGTAAATATATGGACAACTAAATATACTACCCATGAGTAATAGTATTTAGCGACCATATTCAGATTGAATATTAATGTTCATCTCATTGATGCTCATCACATGATGCTCAAAAGATACGGGACGTCATTCCGGCGTGGTGTTGGCCGGAATCCAGCGACATTACTTGCACCACACACATGGTTTGGGAGCGGCCATGTCTATTTCAGATTAACGACACTGGGTTCCTGCTAAAACCATACTGGAATGATGCGCAAAAGCACTTAGAGTAAAGAAGTCTTGGCGTTCTCTTAGTCTCGGCAAGAAACTGTTTTGTTGGATTTTTGCGTGCCCCGATGAATGTAAGGCCAGCGTTAGCATAATGAACTAAAATCAGCCCTGCTTACTCATTCAAAAAATAAGCAAACTGATTGTCGATTGTCTTTGCAGCTTCACGAACAATTCATCATCCACCAAAGTCGTTACTCCAAACCAAGATCCCTATCATGCTGCTCGCCGTTCTCACCGATGTACATGCCAATCGCGAAGCACTGGAAGCTGTCCTGGCTCATGCGCAGCAGCAAAAGGTCGATCAATATGCATTTTTGGGCGATCTAATTGGCTATGGCGCTGATCCCGCTTGGGTGATGAGTACGGTAATGGAGTATGCCCAGCGCGGTGCGCATGTACTCATGGGCAACCATGACATAGGCCTGCTGCAAGAGGATAGACAAGGCATGAACCCCACCGCACGACAAGTCGTAGAGTGGACCCGCTCACAACTAAGCGAAGCGCAGATCGGCTTTATTCGTGATTTACCTTACCGCATAGAGCTGCCCGACATTCTGCTGGTCCATGCCAACGCCTGGGCGCCAGAACATTGGGAATATGTCGATGGTGTGATGGAGGCCATGCGCAGCATGTACGCGACCAAAGCGCACATCACGTTTTGTGGCCACGTCCATTTGCCGCGTCTGTACCACATGACCTTGGCAGGCAAAACCGGCGAATTTTTACCTGCGCCAGAACACAGTATTCCACTCAACAAACAACGCCGCTGGCTGGTGATACCCGGCGCAGTCGGGCAACCGCGAGACGGCAATCCGGCTGCGTGTTACGCCACTTTTGATACAGAAACACTAGAGCTGACCTACTACCGCATCCCGTACGATCACGACGCGACAGCGCTCAAAGTCATCGCCGCCGGTTTGCCTGCAGTTCTGGCACAGCGCCTGGTGAGCGGCAACTAAATTCAGCAAAGATCACAAGTCCAGCCAATCAAGCCAAACAGAAACGGGTAAAAAATTGCCAGCTCCGCCAGCACCTTCAGCACCGTCACCACCGAAGAGCGATAACGGTCCAGTTGAACACGCCAAGCTGGCTTCAAGTTCGCCCTTACATCACCGAGTTCTGCACACTGGCATGCAAGTCAATGGCTACCTACTGGAAGAAAAATTACACACTGGCGGCATGGCAGCCTTATGGCGTATCAGCGATCTGCAACAACGCCACCCGCCGGAATTAAGCGGACCGGGCGATATTGACGAGCAAGATACAACCCAGCCTGCACTGATCATGAAAGTACCGCTGCTTTTTTCCAGCGAAGACCCCACTGCCATCGTCGCGTTTGAGGTCGAACAAATGATCATGCCCAAACTCAAGGGCAAGCATGTACCGCGATATTTCGGCTCCGGTGATTTTGATGCGCAACCGTATATCGTCATGGAACACATCGCTGGCGAATCACTGCGCAGCCGCTTTGATCAGGCCCCGCTGCCCGTGGCCGAGGTGGTCGATATCGGCATCAAGATCGCGCATGCGCTGCAAGATTTACATCGTCAGGGCGTGATCCATCTCGATATCAAACCCAGCAATATTATGTTCCGCGCAGATGGCTCCGCCGTGCTGATTGATTTTGGTTTATCGCGACATGACAAACTGCCCGACCTGCTGGACGAAGAATTTCGACTGCCACTCGGCACCGGCCCCTACATCTCGCCAGAGCAAGTGCTCGGTGTGCGTAACGAACCCCGCAGCGATTTATTCGCCTTAGGTGTTTTGCTGTATCACCTGGCGACTGGTCAACGTCCGTATGGATATCCGACCACCGTCAATGGTTTGAAAAAACGTTTATACCGCGACCCGATTCCACCACGCAGCCACAATCCCAACATCCCCGACTGGCTACAAGAAATTATTTTGCGCTGCCTAGAAGTCAATCCCGCAGCCCGGTTTGACACCGCCGCCCAGCTCGCTTTGTCACTGCAATATCCAGACCAATTAACGCTCACCGACAGAGCAGAAAAAACAGAGCAAGACGGTTATTTATTGGTACTCAAACGACGCTTCCAGGCGGCAGGCTCAGAGCCTGCATTACCGCACAGCGTCACCGAGCAATTATCGCAAGCACCTATCATCATGGTCGCACTAGACTTGAGTAATCCCAGCAACGCCTCAACACAATTAGCAGACAGCCTGCGCAACATCACCGAACGCACACTACAAACCAAACAAGGTGCACGACTCGCCTGCGTCACCGTGCGCAAAGTCAACCGCATCGGCATGGACGACAGCCTGATCCAGCAAGGCCAAAATATCCACGTCAAACAATTAGTCGACCTCAAACACTGGGCAAGACCACTCAACATCAACCCGGATAAAATCACTTTCCACGTACTAGAAGCGCACGATCCCGCAACTGCCATCCTCGACTACGCCAACAACAACGACGTCGATCACATCATCATAGGATCAAGAGGAAGTTCCGCCATCAAACGCTATCTGGGCAGCGTATCCACACAAGTAGTCGCCGAATCGCATTGCACGGTGACGGTGGTGAAGGTGAATGAGAAGTAGTGCAGCTGATTGATAGCGTCGGTCGCGTAGACGATTAGCGGAGCGTAATCGTACGGATGTTAGCTTCTCACATCGACAAACAATTGCTGGCCAAGATCAATACATACTAGCTTTTATTTTTAAGATTAAAATCCTAGGTAAAAGGCAAGCAAACCGTCCGAACTCTCAATATTCAAAATACCCATAATTTTCCCCAACTCCTCACCAAACGACTCACAAGCCTCCGTGTCTTCGTTTTCGATTTTTTCTAGCGCGTATTTAAATTCAGATAAGACAAACAACTTTGTCGGATTCAGCCTTATTTTTTCTATTAAGACGCTTAGCAAATCATTTGTCACCACGGTCAGTCTCTCTCTCTCGTTGACATCATAGCTGTCGGCAAACTCGATATATTTTTCCGACTGTAGCATTTCAGTGAGTAGATATATTTGAGAATCATCAATACTCAACGCAGCATCTTCAACTTCAGATAGTGGATCAAATGTCATTTTGTACTCTCACGATGAATTGCGCTCCAATCCTGCAACATTGGAACCAATACCGATTTCAATTTTTCTGCATCAAAGCCAGCGATTTCCTTGCTTATCCTATCAAGCAAAACTAAAAATTCGTTTACAACAAAAAGAGCAAAGTCCGTCTTGTCAGTAATTTCATTTGCTTTCGCTGCAGGCATACTAATCAATAGTTCAACACATCCAGAAAAATGCTCCATTACTCCGATGATATTTTTCATTTTAAATGGAATTTTAACTTTTACTTTTCCAAACTCTGACTCTTCAATGTTTTTTAACTGCAATTCGAAATCAAACAGTTCAATTTGACCTCCAAAATCAATCGTTTTAATTTTTTCGTTGATATATTTATTTAACGAGCCAAGCACCAACTCTCGCTGTAGTCCACTTTCGTTGACATTATTAAATCCAAATTGCAGTCTCATTCTTGTACCCTAATGTGTAGTTTTTTCTATTCCTCAGGTACGATTAACACAGTGTAACCGTATGCATATTTGCACTTTATTTGTCAACAGTCACATCAAATAAAATCTGCGCTTAAATACTCAAAAACTTGCTATTACCAAATAACGCAGGCTATAGATCAAACTCAATTCGTAAAATTGTGTTAAGTCATTGTAACTGCATTCATAGACTTTTTAGGTGCCTCTGAGCATTTAGCAGAATCACTTCTCAACCTGACTAGCACTCACGCCATCAATCACCTGACGTTGTGCATCGGCTGCTTTTTGTAGCGTCTGCTCTACCTCTTTAGCCTTTTGTAATTGCTCGCGCTGTGGCTCGGCGATTTTGAATAGTGGCGGCTCTGAGGAGATCGCTGGCTCTGGTTTTTTGCTGCATGCACTGAGCAAAGTGAGTGCTGATAAAACGATGATAGTGCGCATGATGTGTTTCCTTTTATCGGCAATCAAACTGATTTGGTATCGCAATACGCCGCCCATGCGAGCATTGTCCAGGCGAGTAAAAATGCCAGTCCGCCAAATGGCGTGATCGCACCTAACCAGCGTATTCCACTGACTGCCAGCAAATACAAACTACCGCTAAAAATCACAATCCCGATTAGCATCACAGTGGCAGAACGCGCTAGCCAGATGGAATGCAAACGCGGCATCAGCAAAGCGATACCAAACAAGCCAAGTGCATGGCTAGTCTGGTAAGTCGCTGCGGTTTGCCAGACTGCTAGCATCTCTGCGCTGAGTATCGCCTTTAATCCATGCGCACCAAATGCGCCCGCGGCGACGGCGATGAACATATTGATGGCGGCGATCATGATGAGACGGCGTGATGTCATACCTTACTCTCTGCGATGTGTTGACTACAACAATAAGCGAATCTAGTTGTTCATTTTAAATAATGGGTGCTTCGCTTGGTACGACTGTAGGCATCGCCACATCGATCTTCTCCGCGCCGTTGGTAATCAATTTACGTAATACCGGTATCAGCAGAACCAGCACGACACCGACCCCAACCGCGCCCCAACCTAGATTGGAAAAAATTTGGTAGTAGGTTGGATTGGTGGAGGCTGCCATGCCGCTTGCCGCTTCGGGGATCAGTCCAGAGAAATAACTGGAGAAAATGGATGCAGTGCCAGTGACCAGCATCCAGGCGCCCATCATTACACCTTGATATTGCGTTGGTGCCAGACGACCGATCATGGCATAACCAATCGGTGAGATCAGCAGTTCGCCGGCACTTTGCAGCAGATAACTGATGAAGATCCATTTGAAAGCGACCAGACCATTGGCAGCTGCCAATGTGATGCCTACGGGCAGAACTAAAAATCCTAATCCGATCAACACTAAGGCGGCTGCAAACTGCCTCGGGATATCAATATTCCAACCCTTTTTACGCAACGAACTAAACAGCATTGCCATCAAAGGCCCACCAACCATGATGGTAAAACTATTGATATTTTGTATCCACTGCGGTGCAACTTCAAAGCCCCAGACCATACGATCTACATTATTGTCTGCAAATAATTGCAAACCCGTCGGTGCCATTTGGTACAAGGTCCAAAAGACTAAAGAACCGACAGCGAGTAATAAATACGCGCACATATTTCTGCGTTCTCTCGGGTCTTTATGAATAATAGTGAGGCAAATTAAAACTAAGGCAATCACGGCGCTAATCGCCAGTACCACGTAGCCACTGACCTCGGCATGATGCAACATAAAATAGATCAGCGGTACCAGACCGAATAAGACCAGTAAACCAACGGATAAACGCCATTTAAATTCATTTGGTCCTGCTTGTAGCAGAGGCGTATTCAAGTCCGATAGCTTCTTCCAGTTAAATGCAGCAAGCACGATCGCCATAAAGTTACCAATGGTGGCGAAGATAAACAAACTGGCGTAATCCTGTTGCAATTGATACGCACCTGCCGCTGCAAAGCCGATAGTAAAACCCAAATTCATCCCGGCGTAATTCCAGAGGAACGCGCTTTCGCGACGGTCGTCTTCTGGCTTAAATCGCTGCGTGAGCATGAGATTTAAACAAGTGACGTTTAAGCCACTGCCAGTCAGGAAGAAAGCTAAACCCCAGTACAGTTGCTGTACTGTGCCGCCAGAAATCAAGCCGCAACCAATCACCTGTAACACCATGCCGCCAACAAACAAATTGCGATTGCTGATAAAACGACCACCCAGATAACCGCCGAATAAATGCAAGCCGTAATTGAATGCGCCAAACACACCCATAATCGCGGTGGCGTCCTTAACACTAAAGTTCAGTTTTTTAGTCGCATATAACACCAAGGTGGAATACAACACGGCAAAACCCAAGGTGGCAAATATCTGAATGAAAAACAACGCTCCGGCCCCTTCTGGAATAGCGGCTATTTTTTGTTTTTGTGTTAACAAGGTGGTCTCCTATCGGCTTACTTGTTTATTGTAGCTAAGCAGGCTCGTGGCCTGCTTAGTCATTAATCGCTCACTCTTTTTTATTGCCAATACAGCAAAAAATATTGTGGTGAACGTGCTTTATCAAATAGAGAATTGACCACATTGATAATGCGGAACAAAACTGGCTGGGAGGCATTGTAAATCCAATTGCAGCAAAGTTGGAAAATGGCAAGAAAGCTTGATTCCTGCACGGATCAGGCGGGGTAGAAAAAGTAGCTTGGATGGTTGCTGATTTAAAACTAATTTTATAGCTAATTTTATAGCTGACTAAGCATAAACCAAGTCTGAGCTCGCTTCAAAAGCGCTGATGAAGGATGGGATAAAGCGAAGCAGAAGTACTGGAGCACGCGTCACCCTAGCGTGGGCTGGAATCTAATGGCGTGAGCCTGTGAAGTCACTATAAAGTCACTAGGTACGATCTATATGAGCTCTCAAAATAACAAGCCACCACCTTTACGGAACAAGGCGATATCTACATAGCCAGACATATGACGACTAGGGTCGTCCGGCGTAACGCTGATGCCACCCAGGTCGAGTGTATGTTTTTGTGTGATTAATGCTTGCAAACCATCTCGACCAGATTTAGACATAGTGATCGCTTTTGCCAAAGTCTTAGCGACAATAAATCCCTCTAGCGTCAAAGAAGATAAATCCTCATCCCGGAACTTTTTCATCATCGCACTATGGTCAATCTGGACGATGGTTTTTTTACCCAGAGGATTGGGGACGACTTGCGAAAATACTGTCCACTCCAAGGCACTGCGCCCTGCGACTTCAGCCAAGGTTTCTAAATTAATTAAAGACATTCCTGCGACAAATGTTTTATCCGCGCGCTTACGGAACTGTTTTAAAAACAGGCCTGTCCCAACGGTATCCGACACAACGATCACGATGCCTGGATTTTTAGCGGCCAACGCGGTTGCTTCTTTTTCGTTTTCTACGGGTGAATTAGAGATACGTGCGACGCCACTTAAGCTCATTTTGCGCTTACTAACTTCGGCTACTACGTATTGGTACATTTCCTGATTGAACTCAGACTCCTGATACGCGATACCAACGCTTTTGATACCTAACTTATCAAAATAAGAAAAGATATACTGCATCTCTTGTTCTGGACTAGGACGCCAGAAGACGACGCGGGAATTGTAGTCTTTGACGGAGCTAACCAAAGGCGCAAATAGCGTCAGTGCGCTTTGTTTAAACGCTGGCGAAGCAACAACTGCATTGGTGACCGACAGACCAATTCCACCCAATAAATAGTCTACTTTGTCTTTACTGATCAGCTCAGTAACTGCTTTTGCAGAAGCAGCAGCATCGCCCTGATCATCACGCACCAGATATTTAATCCGGCGTCCATTGAGACCACCAGCAACATTCAGGCTATCAAAGTAAGTCGTAATACCTGCCACATAATCACGCCCGATACTGCCATTGGGGCCAGACAGGTCAATCACCTGCCCAACGATAATCGCATTATCCACAGCAAAAACGGAACTAAAAAAAGTGAGGGAAAGAAAAATAGCAGCCAGTACAGACTTGGTGAAAGAAATCATTAATGAGTAACCATATCTTATTGCGATGCAACAAGTCTGACAGTAGATTGTGACGATGGGATGACTGAGGCTTGTTGCTAGCGATAGCATCCGGTAAGGTTCTACGACTTACTTAAAAGATGAAGGCAGATCTGGATACCGTCAAACTACCTAGCAAAGGGCAAATCATTATTCCTAAAGCGATACGGGACGATCTCCATCTGCCGCCGGGGTACCGAGTTTGTGATCAGCGCGACGGCGACAGGATTTAAAACTTTTGATAAAGCGTTTGTGAAATGCGCTAAAAGCTTAGATGTACATCCTGCTGTTAGACTGGGGTAAGACTTTTTTGCGTAAGCCCTATTAGGCTTGGACTACCCCATCTACCGCATCTACCTTAGCAAGCTTAATCATAAGTCTATCAATTTATACCGACACTGCGCATGCATGACTCACAACTTATTAACAAATACTTCAGTATATACTCCCCAAATGTATATTTTATATGCCCTTATAATATTTGGACAATTAGATGTTTTTTATAAAAATAATTGGGAGTATATTGAAATTACGATTACCACGGGCATTGTAGTGACAAAAAAATGACCGGTCAGACCGGTCATTTTTGATATTACCCTAACCTATCCTCTACAGCATCAAGCCGCCTTTTGTGCCTGACTTGGGGTAGAAAACTCGGCGATCAAGCTTGCTTCTTTGGCTTTTGCCGCTTCAAAATGACGTTCTTTGACGTGACCATAACCGCGGATATCTTCTGGGATGCTGGCAATCGCTACTGCTTTCGGCAAATTATCCTTGGTCAATTGCCCTAATAATTTGCTGACTGTGGCTTTGTACTCGACTGGCAGAGCGCGTTCCATCTTGCGTTCTGCGGTGTAGCCGAATATATCAAACGCGCCGCCGCGCAGGGATTTGAGCTTGGCCAAGATGCCAAAACCTTTCATCATCCACGGGCCAAACTGCTGCTTGATCAAATGACCTTTGTCATCTTTTTTAGCTAGCAAGGGTGGCGCTAAATGGAAGTTGATTTTGTAGTCGCCCTCAAACATGCCGGCGATTTTTTGCTGGAATTTGCCATCGGTGTACAGACGGGCGACTTCGTATTCATCTTTGTATGCCATCAGTTTGAACAGATATTTAGCGACCGCTTCCGTCAGACGTAATGGCTTGCCATCAGCGATGCTAGTTTCGGCAGCTTTGACTTTGTTCACAAATTCGCTGTACTGCAAAGCATAGGCAGCGTCTTGATACTCCGTGAGGAACGTAATACGTTTGCTGATGGTGTCATCTAAAGTTGGTGCACGTTTCAGCTCAATCACTTGCGCTGGCGTGACCAGTTTTTTGACCGCCGCCAGATCATGTGCCGCGACGCGACCCCAGTTAAAAGCTTGTTTGTTGAAGTCGATTGCCACTGCATTCAATTCCAACGCACGCATCAGCGCGGCTTGGGTCAAAGGTACCCAGCCTTTTTGCCAGGCATAGCCGAGCATAAACATATTGGAGGCGATGTTATCGCCCATCAGCGTGGTTGCGATGTGGGACGCATCGATCATGTCTACACGGTCGCTGCCACAGGCTTTGCCAATTTCCGCCTCGGCAGCTTCCACTGGAAATTGCCAGTCTGGATTTTTGATAAAGGTCGATGTCGGCGATACGGAAGAATTGACCACGGCACGGGTACGGCCCTCGCCCATGCGTGACAAAGCGTCACGGCTGGCAGTGACGATTTCATCACAACCAATCACAACGTCAGCCATACCAGTACCAACACGGGTGGAATGCAGATCGTCGGCATTGTCTGCCAAGCGCACATGCGACATCACCGCGCCGCCTTTTTGTGCCAGGCCAGTAATATCCAATACCGAGCAAGCTTTACCTTCCAGATGCGCGGCCATCGCCATGACCTGACCGATGGTAATCACGCCGGTGCCGCCGATACCAGTCACCAAGACATTCAGTGGCTCGGTAGTGGCAGGTAAAACTGGATCAGGTAAGCTTGCCACATCCAGCGCCGTGCCCTGCTCTACTTTGGCTTTGGCAGGCTTTTTCAGCTTGCCGCCTTCGACCGTGACAAAACTTGGGCAGAAACCATTCACACAAGAAAAATCTTTGTTGCAGGAGGACTGATTGATCTGACGCTTACGACCAAATTCGGTCTCTAATGGCTCGACAGAAAGGCAGTTGGACTGCACGGAGCAATCGCCGCAACCTTCGCAGACAGCCTCATTGATCACAGCACGTTTGGCTGGATCAGGGAAGCCAGGTTTGCCATCTTTATCAAATTTTTTCCGGCGGCGACGTTTTTCTGAGGCGCAGGTTTGATCATAAATCATGGCGGAAGTACCAATGACTTCGCGCAGTTCGCGCTGGACGGCATCCAGTTCGCTACGATGACGCACAGTGACGCCGGGCGCCCAGTTATAATCGGCTGGATATTTTTCCGGTTCATCGGTCACAACGATAATCGGGGTGACACCTTCAGCGGCGATCTGGCGTGAAATCATGCCAGGATCGAGCGGGCCGTCAAACTCCTGACCACCGGTCATGGCAACCGCGTCATTGAACAAAATTTTGTAGGTAATATTGACCTTACCGGCTACCGCAGCACGGATCGCCAGCAGACCGGAGTGGAAATACGTACCGTCACCCAGATTGCTAAACACATGCTTCTCGGTAGTGAACGGTGATTGCCCAACCCAAGTCACACCCTCGCCACCCATATGGCTGAAGACGGTGGATTCGCGGTTCATCCAGGTCACCATGTAATGGCAACCGATACCAGCTAATGCACGGCTGCCTTCAGGCAGTTTGGTCGAGGTATTGTGCGGACAACCTGAGCAAAAATGCGGTACACGATCTTTGTTAGGATCGGGCTTGGCAGCGATATTTAAAGCTGCTTCTTTGGCTTCCAGATACGCTACACGCTCTTTCACACGTTGTTCTACCGGATGGCCGGAGAAGTATTTAGTAATACGCGATGCAATTGCACGGGCGATTTGTGCCGGGCTTAATTCGTAGGTCGCTGGCAGCAACCAGTCACCATGACCGGCGTGATCCAGATCACTCCATTCGCCGGTGTCGTCGAACTTGCCGACTACGCGCGGACGGACATCATCTTGCCAGTTGTAGAGTTCTTCTTTAATCGCGTATTCCAGAATCTGACGCTTCTCTTCCACGACCAGAATCTCATCCAGACCTGTCGCAAACTCACGCACACCCTGGGATTCCAGCGGCCAAGTCATACCGATTTTGTATAAACGAATACCGATGTCGGCAGCCGCCTGTTCATCAATCCCTAGATCGGCCAATGCCTGACGTGTATCTAAATAAGACTTACCGGCGGTGATAATCCCGACCTTGGCACGTGGACTATCCCAGATAATTTGATTGAGTTTATTGGCACGCGCATAGGCTAAGGCGCCGTACCATTTATAGTTGATCATGCGCGTTTCTTGCGCTAATACTGGATCGGGAGTACGGATGCTGATGCCATCGGCCGGCATCTGGAAATCGCTAGGGATAATCGGCTTGATGCGATCAGGATCGATATCGACGGAAGCGCCGGATTCGACCACTTCGGTCACACATTTCATCGATACCCACAAGCCGGTGTAGCGAGACAGCGCAATACCATGTAAGCCGTAATCTAAATACTCTTGTACCGAGGACGGGTACAGCACCGGAATACCGCAGGCTTTTAAAATATGTTCGGACTGATGCGCAGCGGTAGAAGACTTCGCGGCATGATCATCACCCGCGATGACCAGTACACCACCATGTTTGGACGTGCCTGCCAGATTCGCATGTTTAAACACGTCGCCACAACGATCGACGCCTGGACCTTTGCCGTACCACATCGCAAATACGCCATCATATTTAGCGCCTGGGAATAAATTGACTTGCTGCGTACCCCAGACCGAGGTTGCAGCTAAATCTTCATTCACGCCAGGATGAAATTTGACATGCGCTTTTTCTAAATGTTTTTTAGCTTTGGCGGCAGTCAGATCGACGTTGCCTAGCGGTGAGCCGCGATAGCCTGTGATGTAGCCAGCGGTGTTAAGTCCGGCTTTTTCATCGGCCTGACGTTGCAGCATCATCAAGCGGATGAGCGCTTGCGTGCCAGTCATAAAAGCGCGGCCGCGCTCTAGGGTAAATTTGTCGTCCAGCGTGATGTCATTGTCGATCAACGTCTGTGACTTGATGGGTGCGTTCATGGGGTCTCCGTGCTTTTCACCAGGCGAGGGTATCGCCTTAAATCGAATCGAAAGAATCACCTTGTGAGTGAATCATATACTTTTTATCCTACCTTTAAACCAAAATACAGGAACAGCACACACTCATACAACGCAGTGCTAGTTCGCAGTGATCGTTTGGTCTCGTTTGATCTAAGGATGGATTACGATGCCTCGCACACTAACATGCTGTACTGCCCGTCTCAATGGACAGTACATCACAAAAAGACCAGTACAGTATGACTGACAGATGAAGGAAGTGTACTGGTTTTTGTATGCCATCTCAACCAAACCAAAATTAAGCCAAAATTAAACCAAAACGAAATCCCGCTAAGCCGCGCCCCGGCGTACCGATGAGGTCGCGCTTGATAAAGTCGCTTTAAAACTAGGACGCAGCTTTGCTACTACCGTCCCACAAAATTCAATACGGATACGGGAATCGATTAAATCGGCTTAAAAATCTGCGACAATGATTTTGAACTGGATTGATCGCAAGAAAATCATTGAAACGAATTAGCTAACACCACAACCTTTTAAAGAGGACAGCATGGCAACTCTCCAACAGCTTGTCAGTCGCTTTATGGCTCCGTCTAGCCTGATCATGGGCAAGTTCAGTTTGCGCGCTAAATTATTGTGTATGGCAGCTATATTTGTATTGCCGATGTTGCTTCTGAGCGTCAATATCATTTCTAATTATCAGCAAGAACTTCAAAGCGTAGTGGCAGATAGCCAAGTCGCCTCACCAGCTATTCAAACCAGCCAGATCGAGCAGAACAAAGCGACCAACATACTTGAGCGCACAGAGAACTTGCGCTTTAAACGTAACGCCGCTGCCGTAATCGCGCTGATCCTGTTGTCACTGGTCGCGTATTTGTTTTATGGCTTTTATCATTCGTTTTTGCAGGGATTAGCTGCCGTCACCCTCGCCGCCAAATCAGGTGCCTCGGGCGATCTGACGACACAAGTGATCGTCATTGGAAAAGATGAGTTAGCCACCACGGGGCAAACTTTAGAGACGATGAATTACAACTTGTCGGCACTGGTCGCTAATGTAAGAACCAATTCCAGCATGGTGTCCCAACTGGGTCATCAACTGGCGACTGGCATCAGCGACTTATCCACTCGCACGGAGCAGCAGGCATCCAGCTTGGAACAGACCTCTGCCAGCGTAGAAGACCTGGCAGAAACCGTACAAAAAAATGCCGCCAGCGCCAGATCGGTGGATACTCTTGCCGCCAATGTCCGTCTGATTGCAGAATCGGGCAGCAGCACCATGAGCGCAGCGGTCGAATCTATGAATGGCATCCAAACCAGTGCGTTGAAGATGCAAGAAATCGTCAGCCTGATTGATACCATCGCCTTCCAGACCAATATTCTCGCTCTTAACGCGGCGGTTGAGGCGGCACGTGCAGGTGAACAAGGGCGTGGCTTTGCGGTAGTCGCGGCCGAAGTGCGCAATCTGGCGCAACGCAGTGCAGGCTCGGCCAAAGAGATCAAATTGCTGATTGATGATTCCGTCAATCGGGTTAAAACCGGTGTCTCGCAGATTAACGAGGTCAACACCACGCTGGCCGATATTGTGGATGGCATCCGTAATCTGGCAGGCAATATCAACTCTATTTCTACCGCCTCAGAAGAACAAAGTAATGGCTTGGCACAAATCTCAGAGGCGATACGCCATCTGGATGAGATCACCCAAAGCAATGGTCAGATGGCAGAAGAAGCCAAAAATGCGTCCATCAATCTGGAAGATCGGGCTACCGCCTTATCGAAAGCGGTGTCCTCATTCAAACTGCGGCAAGGCACGGCAGATGAAGCATATGCCTTGGTTAAAAAGGCGGTGGCGCTTTACCAAAACAGCGGTAAGGCTGCGCTGCAGCTCATTACCGCCGATAAAAATCACCAATTTGCCGACCGCGACATGTACGTATTTGCCTTTGACCGTAGCGGCCAATACATAGCCTTTGCCGGGAATTCGTCTAAATTACAAGTCAATCTGCTACAAGTCACCGGATTGGACGGTCGCAAATTAGTCGCTGACGCCTTCGCAATCCCGCGCAGCGGCGGCTGGGTTGATTACACGATTTTGAACCCGAACACAAAGAATGTGGATACGAAAACATCGTACATCGTGCCGGTTTCTAAAGATGTCGTCCTAGGTTGCGGCGTGTATAAAATTGTCTAAGATTGCCTGAAATTAGCGAAGACTGTCGACGAGGACATCAATGGCGATCACTGTTTTGGCTAACTTATGCCGGCGAAAAGCTAGCGCATTTGCGCCAAAAATGTTGCTACCATCGCCGATAACATCCTCAGGAAGATTCATCGGCGATTTATAAACAGAGCCACGCTAATCAATATACTCCCTTAATTTTTTTCTATTTATGGCATGAAGGTCAATTAAGTTATGGACACTCTATATATACTAATATGGAGTATGCTGAATAATCTTGATCACTGCAGCCAAATAGTTGAGCCCAAGACGGGCCGATGCCAGACCAATAGTAGGCCGATAGTAGACCGATACCAGACCTATACCAACCGCAGAAATTTTCCCTTTGCACTAAGGTTGACGGGTAAGTCACGGCTAAAGTAGCAGCGGCAAACCCTTGATCAGCGCTAGAACCAACATCAAGCAAGTTATAATAAAACGATGAAACTCAAATTCACCAAAATGCATGGCGCAGGTAACGACTTTGTTGTGATTGACGCCATCAATCAAGCTATTTCTTTTACGACCGAGCAGTGGAAATTGCTGGCTGATCGCCGCTTTGGTGTTGGTGCCGATCAAATCCTGGTGGTCGAACGCTCTGACACCGCAGGGATTGATTTCCGCTACCGTATCTATAACGCAGATGGCGGCGAGGTCGAGCAATGTGGCAATGGCTCACGCGCTTTTGTGCGTTTTGTCATCGACAAAAAACTGACTACCAAATCTGCCATCAAAGTAGAGACCATGTCGGGCATTATTGAGCCGCGCTTAGAGGCTGACGGCCGTATTACGGTCAACATGGGCGCACCGATACTTGATGCAGTTGCCGTGCCATTTGATGCTGCCGGACTAAACGCGACACCCCAGGGACACGACTCGCTCTGGCCTTTATTGATCAATGGCAAAGCAGCGCTCTTCTCAGTCGTCTC
The DNA here is from genome assembly GCF_035018705.1 of Undibacterium sp. RTI2.2. NCBI lineage: Bacteria > Pseudomonadati > Pseudomonadota > Betaproteobacteria > Burkholderiales > Oxalobacteraceae > Undibacterium > Undibacterium sp. RTI2.2. The sequence continues at coordinate 32,088 of NZ_JASJXN010000029.1, forward strand.
TATGGGCAATCCGCATGCGGTGCAAGTGGTGGACGATACCGACACCGCTGCGGTCGCTCTTGACGGACCGGTGATTGAACATCACCCGCGCTTCCCTAAACGGGTGAATGCTGGTTTTATGCAAGTGCGGGATGCGCAGCATATTCGTCTGCGCGTATTTGAGCGCGGCGCTGGCGAGACTCTGGCCTGTGGCACTGGTGCCTGCGCGGCAGCAGTCGCTGGTATACGCCGTGGTTTGCTGACATCGCCAGTCCGTGTCAGTATGCAGGGCGGTGAGCTGTCAATTGCCTGGCAAGGTGAAGGCCAGCCGGTATTTTTAAGCGGTCCGGCAGTCACTGTGTATGAAGGTGAAATTGATATTTAAAACATTCAGATAACATTGAGGTGTAATGTATTTGCCAATGTATCTATCAATGTATTTTCGGCATCCCGTACCACCAAAACCCTGCAGTTATCTTTGCATCATTTTTTGCATAAAATTATGCAAAATTCGCTACCGAACATTTATAAAGTTTTAAGCATGAACTCCACCGATATCGCCACCTACCTCGTCAGCCATCCGCACTTTTTTGAAGAGCATGCTGAGCTTTTATCCAGCGTTAAACTGACTAGCCCGGTACTCGGGCGCGCCATCTCGCTGCAAGAGCGGCAAATGGAAGTCGTGCGTGAAAAATATAAAGTGCTGGAACTGCGCATGGCAGAGTTAATGCGCATCGCTCAAGAAAACGATGCGATCACTACCAAGTTTCAGACATGGACGCGCTCTTTACTATTGGCGCGTAACGACGTCGAACTCCCGTACGTGCTGACACAAGGCTTGCAAGATATTTTCTCTTTGCCCTACGCTACGCTGCGCTTGTGGCAAGTCGCTGAAGACTTTTCGCATACCTGGTTTGCAGAAGAGGTAAGCGAAGACGCACAGTTATTCGCCAAAGGATTAGGCACGCCTTTCTGCGGGAAAAATCAAGATTTTGAAGCATCAACCTGGATAGAAACAGACGAGAAAATTGCATCCGTCGCGATGCTGCCTTTACGTATTTCTCTGGGAGCAGGATCACCGAACACCTTTGGCTTACTAGTGCTTGGCTCTCCCGACCCAGCTCGTTTTACCAAAGAAATGGCAACCGATTTTTTAGTCAAAATTGCAGACACCAGCAGCGCTGCACTGAGCTGTCTGATTGATTGATTAGTTAATTAACCGGCATATGAAATGATGCGATTACTTTTTACCGAGCCTATCGCAAAAGCAATATAAATTTCGTCGATGTCGCTTATATCTTAAAACTGCTCACTAAGAATGCAACATCATGTCCACTGAGGCGCAACAAAACCGCATTACAGACTATCTGGAGATGTTGCGGTCGCAGCGGCAGTTGTCACCTCATACGGTAGAAAGTTACCGATTAGATTTAGCCGAGTTGCTCAAGTTTGCAGCTGAAAGTGACTTGACGGATATATCGCATCATCAAATCCGGCGGTTTACATCACAACTGCATGCGCAAGATTTAAATCCACGTTCGATTGCGCGCAAACTGTCTTGCTGGCGCGGCTTTTATCGCTGGCTGGCAGAGCAAACTACGATGATTGCCAATCCGGTGGATGGCATCAAACCACCGAAAAAAAGTAAATCCTTACCAAAAGCCTTGGGTACCGATGATGCGGTGCGTCTGGTATCGCAACATCGCTCAGATACGGCGACGCAAGCGGCTAACCGTGCCATGTTTGAATTGCTCTATTCCAGCGGCTTACGGGTGTCAGAACTGGTGGCGCTGGATGCTCTGCAATCTCATCAAAAAGAACACAGCTCACAAGGCTGGGTGGACATGCAGCAGGCAGAAGTCCATGTCACCGGTAAAGGCAATAAACAAAGAATAGTACCGGTCGGTCGCCCGGCACTGGAGGCAATCAAAACCTGGCTGGCAATTCGTCCTACCCTGCTGAAAGCCGACCCGCATCCACTATTTTTAAGCGAGCGCGGTAGCCGGATTTCTGTGCGGCTGGTGCAATTACGCATTAAAGCCCATGCACAATCCTTGGGCATTCCAGCAGATGTCAGCCCGCACGTCATGCGCCATTCTTTCGCATCGCATGTGCTGCAATCCTCCGGCGACCTGCGGGCCGTGCAAGAAATGTTGGGCCATAGCTCCATCGCCGCCACCCAGATTTATACCTCGCTGGATTTTCAGCATCTGGCAAAAGTCTATGATCAGGCACATCCACGGGCAAAAAAATAAGTCGCATTTAGCCGCTACTATTTGGCTCCATGCCGATCAGCTTATAGTCAACAAATTACTATACTCCCCACCGTTTTTTATAAATAACCCATGATGACCAAGGAATATATGGACAATAAAATATACTACATAGGAGTATATTTTATTATACGATCAAGATAGCGACCATTCCGCTTAACAAAACCCAATTTCCATCCAGCTCTGAGTACCCATTTTTGCAACTGAATTGCATTTTCAGGCATAATGTGGCATCGCGTTGTTAGCATTCGGTTCAATCGAGATTTGACCTGCACACTCAGCTCACTCATTTCACATCAGCCAGCCCGCCCATGAAATCCACATCATCTAGCCAGCCAATTTCTGCCAGCATGCCACCGGATCAAGGTCGTGCGCTGGCCGAAACGATGTTGCGCCAAGCCGCCATCCGCGTGACGGATGCGCGCCTGAGTGTATTGACAGTATTGCTAGACACCAGACGTGCGCTATCGCATCAAGAGGCGCAAGATGCTTTGCCCGACATGGACAGAGTTACGCTATACCGCGCTTTGGATTGCCTGACCGATGCCGGTCTGGCGCATAAAATTGCCGGTGACGACAGAATATTTCGCTACAACACAGGGAGCGATCATCAGCCGCATATTGTTGCCAGCGGTATTCAACATCAGCATGGTCATTTCAAATGCACTCGCTGCGCCAAAGTGTTTTGCCTGGATGAAGAACAGCATTGCACCAATCAGGCACACCACCATCCCTCACTGCAAGACCAATTACAAGTGACGCTGCAAGCGACGTTGGGCAAAGGTTTTCAAAATCACGATATAGAACTGACCATCAAAGGTTGGTGCGCAGATTGCGCGACATAAAATTGACTAAGGACTTGATTGACATGGCTTTAATCCCGACCACTATCCTGACCGGTTTTTTAGGTTCAGGGAAAACCACGCTGCTGAATCGTATTCTGCAAGAAAATCACGGCCATAAAATTGCCGTCATCGAAAATGAATTCGGTCAGGAAAACATTGACAATGAAATCCTCGTCCATAACAGCAATGAGCAAATTATCGAGATGAACAACGGCTGCATCTGTTGCACCGTGCGTGGCGATCTGATCGTCGCGCTAAGTAATCTGATCCAGCAAAAGAACGAAGGCAAACTCAATTTCGATCGGGTGATTATTGAAACTACCGGTCTGGCAAATCCCGGTCCGGTAGCGCAAACTTTTTTTGTCGATGAAGAAGTCGGCAGCTACTACATGCTGGATGCCGTGGTCACCATGGTGGATGCGCGTCACGCCATGCAACAATTAAATGAGCATGAAGAAGCGCAACGGCAAGTCGGTTTTGCCGACAAAATTATTCTGTCTAAAACCGATCTGGTCGATGCTGAACAAGTTAGTGAGCTACGTCAACGCCTAGTGCGTATGAATCCGCGCGCGACCATCAGCACTGCCGACTTTGGCCAGGTAGCGATCAGCGAGGTACTGGATTTAAAAGGCTTTAACCTGAATGCCAAACTAGAACTTGATCCAGATTTTTTACGGGCAGAACAAGAAGAAGAGCACGTACATGACGAGCATTGCGGGCATGATCATGCAGATCATCAGCATAATCATCACAACGAACACAACCACCATCATGCACATCACTCAGACGATATCGCCGCCTTCGTGTTTAAAAGTGATCGTCCGTTTAACACCGGCAAACTCGACGAGTTTTTGGGCGGACTGGTACAAGTCTTTGGACCACGCATGTTGCGCTACAAAGGTGTGCTGTTAATGGATGGTGCAGACCGCAAGGTGATTTTCCAAGGTGTGCATCAAATTATGGGCACAGATGTCGGCGCTAAGTGGGGCGATGACGAGTTGCGTGAAAGTAAGATGGTGTTTATTGGCAAAAATCTGCCCAAAGACGTATTTATTGATGGTTTAAGACTATGTTTGGTATAAACTAGCGGGCTACTGAATAAGGCGAACTAATTGAAGCGCCCAAGCAAAGCAACGACAGACTTCATACGGATGTCATTTACTTTGCCAGTAAGGGGAGGATAATAGCGGCCTGAATGCAACATTGTGCTATTTCTTATGTATTAACCCGTCGTATCGAAAGTAAGCGAAGTGGCAACTAAATCACCTAAATCGACTGTTACAGTCAGCGCACCAGCAGCTCTGCTCACTGAGGAAGAACTTCTCAAGATGGGCGAGAAAGACTATATGAACGCTGCACAACTGGCTTTTTTCAAAGCCCGTTTGCAACAGCTAGAAAAGGATTTGCTTAAAAACGCCGACGAAACCACAGAGCACCTGCGTGAAACTGTGTTGGTACCTGATCCGGCAGATCGCGCCACGATCGAAGAAGAACATGCCCTGGAACTACGCACCCGCGACCGTGAACGCAAACTGCTGAAAAAAGTACAGCAGTCTATCGCCAGTATTGATGAAGGCGAATACGGATGGTGCGAAGAAACTGGCGAAGCGATTGGCGTACCACGCCTGCTGGCACGTCCCACGGCAACATTGTCGTTAGAAGCGCAGCAACGACGTGAAATGAAACAAAAGCTGTACGGCGATTAAGCCATAGCCAAACTTTATAAAGAAGCGTGCAACTAAACCTTGCGCGCTTTTTTTTGCGTAAAATTTATTCACTAACCCGGTGAGTTTTACGCTTGCAAATCCGTCTGTCTGACCAAAGATACCAATCAGTCAGTAAAGTTGTAGGTTTTTTACCACAATCAATGACACGCTGCACTTAAGAGAATTGCCTTGGAGTTTTTCACGCCCTCAAGAATAAATGAAATTGCAGAAAACACCGCAACCGCAATTTAATCGCGTAATAGATTTGCTACAGACATGAAAGAAAACGTACTTTTGTTATAAAAACAGCAAACGTTTCTTACCAGTGAACACCATTAGGGTAATTCCGAAAAAATTTGATAAGAGCTACTTTTTCTGTAAATCAATTATGCTCGGTTAAAGTGAAGCGAATTAATCATCGATTAAGTCAAGTTCGTTACAATTCATACACCGAAATTTACGTTCAGGCCTGTGTAAACAGCATAAGTGACTAACCCTAGTTACATGTTTCAGACTATACTTTAGCTTCGGAAAATTGCTTGTTTGTGAATGACACTGAGCGCGAACCAAGATTAATTTTTAATCAAAATAAAAGATACGTATTGTCTTTTTATATTCAGGAATAACGTGGGGATTTTTTCACTTTTCGGCAAAAAGAATGGTCAGCAGGAGAAAGACTCCGCGCTGAAAACTTCTGCCAAAAAAACACGTTCTAAAAGTGGCAATACTGATATTCTGGCAACGTCCGGTGATGAGACGCCCTCTAATTCCATCATGGCTCAGCGTCATGTAGCACGCGCTACCGCACGTAAAATTGACGCCATAGAATTTGAAATGTCACGCGATATGGTCAAATCCAAAAGTGTGGCGCCGAATAAAACAGTGCCTGATGCAAAAGCCAACGCCACAAATAAATCTTCCCGAGCAACTGAACAGGTAACTGATTTCCAAAGTACGCTGCCCCTGGCAATGCCAACGACCGATTATTTATTAGAACAGCATACCGACTTGATGACGGCAGATCTGGCGGAAACAGAATCGGTTCCCTTGCTAGAAGAAGCAGCAATTTTATTTGCCAGCGGTCAAAAAGAAGTTGCAGAACAAATGTTGCAGGCCGCAATTCATAACAGGAATCTTGGGCAAGCGGAACAAATTGGTTGGTATATGCTGTTTGACTTGTACGAAATTTCAAATAACCAAGTGCAATTTGATCGCCTGTCTTTGGAGTACGCCAGCAAGTACGAGATGTCGCCGCCCATTTGGCATGACTCACGTTATCAGTCAGATACCTCTGACGAGGACGATCTCAATCAGGTAACAGCAAACATCTCTTTCCCTGCGCAATTAGATGGCAGCATTATCAAATTGCTTGAGCGCCTGCAACAAGCAAGCACGCAAAGTCAAAGCCTGAAACTCGATTTCACAAGAGTAAAAAGTGTCGATGCTGTTGGCTGTGGCTTGTTATTGCGTGCGCTCAGAAACCTGAAAAAAACTAAACATGACTTGATGTTAGTTGCGGCACAAGATCTAGCCGATAACATCCGCGCGATACTACAAGTTGGCAGACGTGATGAAACCGAAGCGCCATGGTTGCTGTTGCTTGAGATTCTGCAATTGCTGCACTTTGAAAAAGCGTTTGAAGAAGTCAGTATGGATTACTGTATTACCTTTGAGGTATCGCCCCCTTCTTTTGAAGCACCTAAGAATAAAGTCACTACCTCATTCCCTGAAGTTCAGCTAGAAACAGAATCAGCCCATCGGTTTATGATGCCCGCTGTCATAGAAGGTAAAACCGATATCCTGATTGCCCAAATTACTGAACACTCGAAGCTATATAACCAAATAATACTGGACTGCTCACGTCTGGAGCGGGTCGAATTTGGTGCCTCTGCACAATTACTTAATGGTCTGGTGCCCATCGCGGGTGTCAGAGATAATCACATTCAATTCGTGGAAGTTAACTACTTAGTCATGGCCTTGTTTAATGCTATGGGTTTGAAAAGCGTTGCTACCATCTTCCCTCGCAAGCATTAATTAATAAGCTATTAGCACACGTCAAAGTTGCAAGCCACCTCTGCTTTCTGCGCTATCTTGTAATTTGAAGACCTAGCCCCATTTCTATCCAACGCGATCGAAAGCGGTCTAAAACAATCAGCACGCCATTATTAGCTTAAGCGTATCAAGTTTGGCGAGCTCGCCAATGGATGATCGCTATCCGCACATCATTATTCGAGGATCACATGGAACAATTTCACGGCACCACCATCTTGTCGGTACGACGCGGCAATCTAGTCGCACTCGGTGGCGACGGCCAAGTCACACTCGGCAATATCATCATGAAGGGTACTGCCCGTAAAGTGCGCAAGCTGTATCACAACAAAGTATTAGCCGGTTTTGCAGGCGGTACTGCGGATGCGTTTACGCTGATTGAACGGTTTGAGGCCAAGTTAGAAAAACACCAAGGCCACCTGATGCGTGCCTCGGTCGAACTTGCCAAAGACTGGCGCACCGACCGCATGCTGCGCCGGCTGGAAGCGATGCTATTGGTCGCTGACAAAGAGACTACGCTCGTCATCACCGGCAATGGCGATGTGCTGGAACCGACGGACGGCATCGGCGCGATTGGTTCTGGCGGCACATTTGCCCAGTCAGCCGCCAAAGCTTTGCAAGAAAATACCGATTTATCCCCTATCGAGATCGTGAAAAAATCACTGACGATCGCTGGCGAATTATGCATTTATACCAATTTGTCCCACACGATAGAAACTCTCGACTGATTTGGATCGCACCATGAATATGACCCCGCAAGAAATCGTTTCTGAACTCGATAAACATGTCGTTGGCCAAGCCCGCGCCAAACGTGCCGTCGCCATTGCGTTACGTAACCGCTGGCGCAGACAGCAAGTCCCGGAACCATTACGGCATGAAATCACGCCTAAAAATATTCTGATGATAGGACCGACTGGTGTGGGTAAAACCGAGATTGCACGTCGTCTGGCAAAACTGGCTGATGCGCCTTTTATCAAAATCGAAGCTACTAAATTTACCGAAGTCGGTTATGTTGGCCGCGACGTAGATACGATTATCCGCGACTTGGTGGATATCGGTATCAAACAAACCCGCGAAGCAGCAACTCGTAAAGTACGAGCCCGTGCTGAAGATGCGGCGGAAGATCGTATCTTGGATATTCTGCTACCACCAGCCCGTGATTTTGGTTTTAGTCCCAATAAAGAGGTGTCTGAAACTACTGCGGTGTCAGCAGACAATGCAGAAAAAGAGGCTAGCAAAACTGCGGATAACAATACGCGACAAATTTTTCGCAAGCGTCTGCGTGAAGGCACTTTAGACGACAAAGAAATCGATATCGAAGTAACCGAGACCGCGCCCACCATGGAGATCATGGCACCACCCGGCATGGAAGAAATGACTGAGCAGATCAAATCCATGTTCTCCGGCATTGGTAGCGGACGCAAAAAATCTCGTAAGCTTAAGATTAAAGATGCTCTGAAAATTTTAATCGAAGAAGAAGCCGGCAAGCTGGTCAATGAAGACGAGCTGAAACAGCAGGCAATACACAATGTCGAACAAAACGGCATCGTATTTTTAGATGAGATCGATAAGATCGCATCACGTTCTGAGTCTGGTGGCGCCGAGGTATCGCGTGCCGGTGTGCAACGTGATTTATTGCCTCTGGTCGAAGGCACTACGGTCAACACCAAATACGGCATGATCAAAACGGATCATATTTTATTTATCGCCTCGGGCGCTTTCCATCTGGCGAAGCCATCTGATTTGATACCTGAACTGCAAGGACGTTTTCCGATCCGGGTTGAATTAGAATCTTTGTCGATTGCCGATTTTGAGCGCATCTTAACCAGTACCGACGCCTGTTTAACGCATCAATACAAAGCTTTGCTGGCGACAGAAGGTGTGACGATAGACTTTACTGATGAGGGCGTGCAAAGACTGGCGGGCATCGCTTACGCAGTCAATGAGACCACAGAAAATATCGGCGCCCGACGTCTTTATACGGTGATGGAAAAACTGCTGGAAGAAATCTCTTTCGATGCACATCAAAATAGTGGCACAACCATTGTGATCGATGCCGCTTACGTAGAGCAGCGACTGCAGGCATTGTCGGTAGATGAGGATTTATCACGCTATGTTTTGTGATTTAATTTGATGCCGATTTGACGTCGACTTAGTGTCGACTTAATGTCTACTGTGCGTTGAATTGATAGCTATTGATACGCATCAAATACAAATTTAGCCTGGCTTGAGGCTTGCGGTAATAAATCTTAATACTCTTTGTTACTGCAAGCGATTAACTTAACTTCAAAACAATAGTTAAAAAGAGAAAGGAGTAGTGATGGCAAATAAAACGACAGGCACGCGCCAAAAGCTGACCTTTCGACTTGACCCTGCGCAAACCAAACCACGCAATCCAGTTGCCGTTGCAGCAAAACAGCGCGCAGCAGGTAGCCACCAAAAATCTGCGTCGGCGCTACGACAAGAACAAAACCGTTTAGCAAAAAAGCTGCCCATAGAAGGCGAACAAGATTAAGATTGATGCGTCATGTAATGTCAGGCAATGTCTTAAGACTAAGGTATATGTATGCCAGGAAGCAGACGCCGCAAACAACTTTATCATCGCAAATTATCTTTGCGCAGAAAAGACATTCGTACCCGGTTTATGGTCGATCTCGGGATACTGTATTTACCGACATTAGGCATACAAAAAACCCGGGAGTTGTTGCGTAGCCAGCTCGTGCTGGATTCCGTGATCAACCGCGTGCTACATCATCCCAAGTTGCGCCGCACTTACACACAACCATAGTCCTCGATATCTTCGTCAAACATTGATAAAGTTAGAGCACTTCCTGCTTAGCATCACGCGCCAATAAACGGGCAATCATCTGCTGCGCAGAAATTTGATCAAACAACACGCCAGCGACGGCATCGGTAATTGGCATCTCCACCTGCAAACTGGCGGCTAAAGTTTTGACTGCCTGCGCGCAACGCACGCCCTCGGCAACATGTCCTAATTCTTGTACGATCAACGACAAGGATTTACCCTGCGCCAACGCCAGACCGACTTTGCGGTTGCGTGATAAATCTCCGGTACATGTCAAAATCAAATCCCCTACGCCGGTCAAACCCATCAGAGTCTCCACGCGTCCGCCTAGAGCGGCGCTGAGGCGGCTGATTTCTGCCAGGCCGCGTGTCATCAAGGCTGCACGGGCGTTTAAACCCAAACCCAAACCATCAGCAATGCCAGTCGCGATGGCCAGAATATTTTTCACTGCACCACCGACTTCTACACCGACCACATCGTCACTGGAATACACCCGAATCGCATTCCCATGCACCGCACTGACGACTTTTTGGCACAGCTCTGCTGAGGTAGAAGCGATGGTCAGTGCACACGGCAAACCCTTAGCAACCTCTTGCGCGAATGAGGGACCAGATAAAGCGCCCGCCTGCGCCGCATCGCCCAAAACCTGGCGCACCACTTGATGCGGTAACAGTTGCGTGCCCTCTTCAAAGCCTTTGCACAACCAGACCACATGCTTCGGCTGAAATGGCAGACATTGCTGCAATAAAGGCCGTAAGCCAGATACTGAGGTGGCAATGATCAACAAGCCGTCTGCCGAACTTGCATGCGCCATAGCCTGCTCAAAATCGGCTGTGGCTTGTAAATCTGGAGGGAAAGGACAGCCCGCAAGATAGGTCTGGTTTTCGCGCTGAGTCTGCATTTGCTGCATCAGCTCGGGCTTGCGTCCCCAAAGCAACACCTGATTTTTAGTGGCAAGAGAAATCGCTAATGCACTGCCCCAGGCACCAGCGCCAAGTACGCTTATGTTCATGATTGCCTGACCTCGTTGTGAAAATACAGGTAAAGATTAGATATATACCCCATACAGTATTTATTAACCGTCCAAATATTCACTGGACAATAGGGCATATTTTCTTATAAATGAGGGGAGTATATAAAAAAGGACAGCATGCTGTCCTTTTTTCGATCGCCTTGCAGCCTGCTACACGCCCCAGACTTCAGACACTTTGACATAGCCAATCTGTCCATCGCGGTGCTTTACTTTAACCCATCCTGATGACACCGGCTCGGCCATTTCCAGCAACACATTTTTGTCTGCGCTAAACACCATAGGCGAGGCTTCATCCGCAGCCGAGTGGGCTTTGACATTGGCGACACGTACAACGACATTGCGACGCGCGACCAATTCTTTTGATTCTACCCAGCTTAAATCGCCACCCATGTCGCGTACTTTGCTCCAGGTGCCGTAAGTCAAAATCACTTCCACTGGCATGCCACGCGGCGCAACATACACCTTGCCGCCCTTGGTCGATGGCGCATCATACAAAATCACGGGGGACGCACCGATAGCTCTAAACTCTAAGGCCTGGGCGATGCCAGACCAAGAAGCGATACCTAACAGTACAGATAAAATCAGAGAACGACGCATAGTAATTTCCACTTTAAACCCGATCAGCTAAGTCAATTAGCTAAGTCAATTAACTAAGCTAATTTAGTCATTAACCAGCTCACCGGGCTAATACTCGATCACACGCAATTAGTGTGTCGTTGCGGGCGTTTGTTCGCCGCCTTCAGCTTGCAATTTAGCTTGCTGTTCAGCGATATTTTGCAAACGCTGTTGGTAGAAAGCTTCAAAATTGATTTCAGACAAATGTACTGGTGGGAAACCCGCACGGGAAATCACATCAGCAATATTGGCGCGCAGGTAAGGATAGATAATATTTGGGCAACCAATACCCAGCAGTGGATCTAACTGATCTGCAGGAATATTGCGTGCTTCAAAAATACCTGCTTGCTTGCCTTCAACCAGGAAAGCAACTTTATCATTGACCTTGGCAGTCACCGTTACAGTCACGATGGACTCAACGATACCATCGGCTAATGGCGCTGCGCTGACATCCAGAGCGACTTCGATCGTTGGTGCTTCTTGTTCCAGAAAAATAGCTGGGGAGTTTGGCTGTTCAAGCGACAAATCTTTCAGATAAACGCGTTGAATTTGAAATACGGGCTGCAGATTTTCGTCAGACATGTGAGACTTTCTAAAAATTCTAAAAGATTAATAACAATTAATGAACAGCGAGATGGCTGTAGGTAGAGCTGATTTAAGCCATTTCAAGATCGCGGCGCATTATTCTACCAAGTGAAATGCAAAATCAGCAAAAATCTGCTATTTAAGTGATTTTTGCTGATTGATTTGTCAATGCGATGACATTTTATTAAGGCTCTGGCAAGGAAAGCACTGTGTTACACGCCAGCAAAACAGCTCTGATTGAGCAAAACCGCAGTCAGATCAAAGCCGATTCATCGCCTGATCAAGCGGGATTCAATAAAGCTTCCAGCTTGCCAGTACGATCCAGCGCCGACAAATCGTCGAAACCGCCGACATGCGTTTCGCCGATGTAAATCTGCGGTACTGTCCGGCGGCCGGTCTTTTGCATCATGTTTTCACGCACAACTGGGTCCAGATCGACACGGATTTTCTCAATCTCGTCCACACCTTTTGACTTCAGCAGGCGCTCTGCCATCGTGCAATATGGGCAAACTGCGGTGCTATACATTACGACATGCGCTGTCATGATTTTCTCCTGCTAACTTAAATATCTACGTATTTTAATGATTTATTCAATTATTCACCGAACTGACTTACTTGTCATCCGGCAATTACTTCACTGTTGGCAATCCTTGGGTTTTCCAAGCAGAAACGCCACCTTCAAGGCTAAACACTTGCTCAAATCCAGCCTTCTTGAGTACGCCAACCGCTGATGCAGACCGCACACCACGCTCGCACACAGTGATGATGGTACCGTTTTTTGATTTTTCTAGTTCTTTCAAGCGGCTAGACAAATCGGCCAGAGGAATATTTTTAGCGTTTGGCAAATGACCGGCAGCAAATTCTTCTGCGTCACGTACATCTAACACGACAGTTTTACCCTGGTTCATGACTTGCGTTGCCTGCAATTGCGTTAGCTTGGCGCCACGACGTTGCAGTACAGGGAACAACAAAGCACCGCCAGAAATGAGGGCGACGGCAATCATCCAGATGTTTTCAATTAAGAATTTCACAGTATTCCAATGGGTAATATGGTTATAGATCGTTATAAATGGTTTTAAAGAACGCGCCCATTATAAAATAGATGCTGTTGTAGTTGCTGCTCTACTGTTTTGCGTAAGTCCTAAACTCCAAACTTCTTTTTAATCACACTTCATTACACCATGTACAAAATCGTTTTGATGCGCCACGGCGAATCCACCTGGAATCTTGATAATCGTTTTACTGGCTGGACCGATGTTGATCTGACTGAAAAAGGCGTAGCAGAAGCGCGCCAGGCAGGCAAAGTCTTAAAAGAAGCTGGTTTTATGTTTGATGTGGCTTATACCTCCGTCCTTAAACGCGCTATCCGCACACTCTGGGGCACGCTGGATGAAATGGACCTGATGTGGTTGCCCGTGGTACACGACTGGCGTTTGAATGAACGCCATTACGGCGCGCTACAAGGTTTGAACAAGGCAGAAACAGCTGCCCAGTATGGCGATGAACAGGTTCTTGTATGGCGTCGCAGCTACGATACACCGCCCAATCCCTTACCAGAAAATGACCCCCGTACGTCGTTCAACGATCCTCGCTACGCTGGTTTAAAGCGTTCACAAATCCCGCTGACGGAATGTTTAAAAGACACGGTAGACCGCGTCATGCCTGCATGGGACGATACAATTGCCCCCGCCATTCGTGCCGGCAAACGCATCATCATCAGTGCCCATGGCAATAGTTTGCGCGCCTTGATCAAAATGCTGGATGGCATCAGCGATACAGATATCGTCAGCTTAAATATACCTAACGGACAACCGCTGGTGTATGAGTTGGATGCCGATTTAAAACCCATCAAGCATTACTATCTGGGCGATCAATCCGCGATTGAAGCGGCATTGCACGCAGTTGCCAGCCAAGGGAAATCGAAGTAAGACCATGATAAGACCTTGATGCTGAACGCAGTGACGCACACCAACACCAAAGCAGACAAAGTAAACACAGGCACCAGGCCAGCGTACTCTTCACGGGTGCCGCTGGGCATGTGCCTGCTGATGCTTGGCAGTTTGTTCAGTTTATTCTGTGGACTAAGTAATCCCGCTCAAGCAGCTAGTAATGCCCGCACGACGCAAAAAAATCAAGTCGAAGCGCAGCGCACTGAGTTACAGCAAAAGCTGCAAGCACTCAAAAAAGATATTAATAAAACAGAGTCGGCTAAAGACAAAGCTAGCGATGCACTGGCTGATTCTGAGCAAGCCATTTCTGAAGCCAATCGTTCTTTGCGCGATTTGCAAACTGAGCAAAACGAGACCCAGACCCGCCTGCAACAATTATTAGCCGAACAGAGCAGACTCAGCGCCAAGGTCGAGCAGCAAAAAAAGCAGCTCTCGGATTTTTTGCGTCATCAATATATGCGTGGCGACAGCGACCGCATCAAGCTACTACTATCGGGCGACAATCCCAACCGTATCAATCGTGATTTGCAATACATGGGTTATGTCTCGCAAACCCAGGCCAAAATGATAGAAGGCTTGCGCACCAGCCTGGCCGCAGTACAAAAAAATGCCAAAGAAGAGCAAGACGCTAAAGACGATCTGGACGAAATCGCGCAAGAAGAAATCACACATAAAAAAGCCTTAGAGGGCGAGAAGAAAAAACGTAGCACCTTGTTAGCGCAATTGGCCGACAAACTACACGCGCAAAAGAAAGAGGCCGACAATCTGCAAAAAGATGAGCAACGCCTCGGCAATCTGGTCACACAATTAAATAAATTGATTGCGGAACAAATCAAAGCAGAACAAGAACGCGCAGCACAATTAGCAAAACAAAAAGAAAAACAGCGCCTGGAAAAACTCGCTCAAGAAAAAGCACTGAAAAATAAAAAATCCGGTAAGCCGACCAATCCTGATGCGATCGACGATGACGAACCTCCGAGTAAAGTGATCGCAAAAAATGAGCAAACACCAATAGCGACTAGTTTTGACGGCAATTTTAGCAAGTTAAAAGGACAACTACGATTGCCAGTAAAAGGGGAATTAATCGCCAAGTTTGGTAGCAAACGCGGGGATGGTCCTAGCTGGAAAGGTATTTTTATCAAGACCGCAGAAGGCGCAGAAATCAAAGCGATTGCGGCTGGCAGAGTAGTGTTTGCCGATTGGCTACGCGGTTTTGGGAATATGGTGATTGTAGATCATGGTAACGAATATCTGAGTTTATATAGCAACAATCAAGCAGTCTTAAAACATGTGGGCGACATCGTAAAAACCGGCGACGTCATCGCCAGCGCGGGTAATAGCGGCGGCAATGAAGAATCAGGTTTATACTTTGAGCTAAGGTATCAAGGGCGCGTATTCGACCCATTGACGTGGGCAACAATCAGATGAGATGTGGATATTGAAATGGGTAGCAAAATAAAAAGTTTTAGCTTAATCAGTTTTGGCGTTATCGCTGGCGTTGCCGCGACGATCCAGTTTTCTGCTTTGGCACAAAAAAATACCGGTTCACCTTTGCCCGTCGAAGAACTACGGCAACTGGCTGACGTTTTCGGCATGATCAAGACCGACTACGTCGAGCCCGTAGAAGACAGCAAACTATTGACCGAAGCCATCTCTGGCATGGTCGCCTCACTCGATCCGCATTCAGCTTATCTGGATAAAAAAGCCTACAAAGAATTACGTGAAGGTACGCAAGGCAAATTTGTCGGTCTGGGCATTGAAGTCGGGATGGAAGATGGTTACGTCAAAATCATTTCTCCGATTGAAGATTCGCCCGCTTATCGCGCCGGCATCAAACCGGGCGATCTGATCACCCGTCTGGATTCGATACCGATCAAAGGTCTGAGTCTGGATGAAGCCGTCAAAAAAATGCGTGGCGAACCAAATAGCAAAATCACGCTGACGCTGGCGCGCAAAAACGAGGATAAGCCTATCGTCGTCACCATCACACGTGAGCTGATCAAACAGCAAAGCGTTAAAGCAAAGATGGTAGAGCCCGGATACGCCTGGTTGCGGATAGCCCAGTTCCAGGAGCCGACAGTTGAAGACATGGCCAAAAAAATTCAGGCTTTGTACACGCAAGATCCTAATCTCAAAGGTCTGGTGCTCGATTTACGCAATGATCCGGGCGGCGTATTGCCTGGTGCGATTGGTGTCTCAGCCGCGTTTTTGCCGAAAGATGCCGTCGTCGTCACGACCAACGGCCAGTTAGCCGACTCCAAAGCCAGCTACACCGCTAAGCGTGAAAACTATGCCACCCGCGCCATCGGCGATCCGCTCAGCAAATTGCCAGAAGCGATTAAGAACGTGCCGATGGTCGTGCTGATTAATACTGGCTCAGCCTCCGCGTCCGAAATCGTGGCAGGTGCTTTGCAGGATTACAAACGCGCCACCATTCTGGGGACTCAAAGTTTTGGCAAGGGGTCGGTACAAACTATACGCCAGATCTCTGCCGATACAGCCGTCAAACTGACCACCGCACGCTACTACACACCGAACGGTCGCTCGATTCAGGCTAAAGGTATCACCCCTGATCTGGCAGTGGAAGAAACTGCAGAAGGCGACGGCTTCAACAGCCTGCGCACACGCGAAGTAGATTTAGACAAGCACTTAAATAACGACAAAGAAGCTGAGCAAGCCAATAAATCCAAGGTTGACGAGGTGGAAGAAGAACAGCGCCTGATCGCTCTCGCCAAAAAAAGTAAACCATTGGAATACGGCAGTAAAGATGACTTCCAATTGGCGCAAGCCTTAAATCACTTAAAAGGCTTGCCAGTCAAAGTCACCAAAGTTGATCCAAAAGATGTCGTAGAAGATAGCAAAGAGGAATCTAAAGCGGATTCAAAGAAAAAATAAAACGACAATGATTAAGATCGTGTCCTGCATGTCACGATCTGATCTGACCGAGGCGCATATCGTGCGGCCTTTTTATCGCCTCAAAGTAGGGTAAATAAATATACTCCTAATTAGTATATTTAATCCCCCATATAAATATTGGGCATCAGAGGCATTTTTTCTACTGAAAGGGGGAGTATCAGTAAAATAGGGCTATTGATCATTAGTCGCACGAGCAAGCTCTGCGATTTTTTATGCCCTCAATGCAAAGAGGCAATCTAAGGAAATAGTGGTCTGGAGCCTAAGCGGATTTGACGGTTATTAAGGCTATGGCATAAAAGATCACTAGAGAAAAATGAAAGCTCTATCGGATACTCAATTTGAGTCTCCGAATTTTTATGGTGAAGTTGGCGATAACCAGAATATCGAAATCTGGTTGGTTTACGTAGTCAATTACCAGTTTTTTAGTGCGGGTAAGATTTGTTGAGCTTGTCATTATTGGACGTTTTCCCACTCAATATCATGCGAAAAATAACGGACTTCTTTTTTCTTCCAAGCCAAGGGATGCGATGCAAATCCTTGGGCTAGCGTGGCACTCAGGTAATTAACCGCTCCAGCTTGTGTGATTTGTGGTCCCTCCAAGTCAAGCGCACGCCCGGATTTTAAATCCGGTCGTACGATCGCAATATGTCCTGGCTTATCGTCGTGGTGACTGCGGTAGACGGCAACGACCAGCACGCCACTGTTGGCTGCTTGCTGCGCCTGCTTAGAGCTCAGTCGTTCTTCCCATCCCTTTGGTGCACCTTGCGTCAGAAGCCAATCGTACTGGGCATTGGCTAACAGCTGGGCACTGTGATCGGGTGGTCGTAAGATGTAAATGCCTAATCGCTTGGCGATGGCAGCGACAAAAGCACTGCAGTGAGTATGCTTGCCTTCACCTTTAGCCGGTTTTCCATTTGGTACTCCTGTCTCCCATGCGACATGGACACCCGCTGGCCACAACTCCTCAACCCGTGTTTGATCTAAAAATTGAGTAAGCCTTTGTCCATTGCTGGTGATTTGACTGACGTCATCCGCTTCGGCATGAAAGGTAGCGGAAAGCGTCAATGCGCAGAACAAACACGGCAGCCATAATTGGCGTACATTTGTACGAAAAAAATTCATAAAGTATGAACCTCGTTGAATAGATATTGAGCTTGATAAGGGTTGAATGAACGAAGCATTGAACAAGGCATGCTTTCATCTATCCATACCCCGATTGGCAATTCAAATCAGTAGCTCTAATTATTAAATAAATTTCAGTAAATATTCACCCAAAAATCACACCATATTTAAAAATAATGTAACCAATATTTGTGTGTTGTCAGTGCAGTTTGGTATGCAAAAAGAAGTGCAAGCGACTACAGACGAAGCTATTCAAGCTGGGGCGATTAATCGACTTCGTTTGCGCAGGCTTACATCCCGTTACAGAAAATGGCACATGTTGAATCAATGGTTTCTTGAGTTCTAAATTGGATCTATTTTTAATGAGGGCTTTAGTAATAAATGGCCGGCAATATTGCATGAATAACAGTTCAAAACTACTGCCGAATATTGCTACCTCTAAGCCTCGTCACAAATCCAAAGTTAATCTGGTTTGCTCGAGTTTGACAAAAATACAGAATGGCTGGAAAAAGCAGAATAATAGAAATATTCATCTTACATTTGGACTTAGCATTGTGGACTTACTTATTCCAGATTTCAATGACCAAACGCGGAAAATAACCGGAGCTTCTTTGAATGAGGCATCGAAGATAATGTAACGGCGCCTCCGGTAATGACCAGTAGTCCATCTCACGCAAGATGGTGATGTGCGGGCAAAATATCTATCGCCAGTTTTTCATTTTGCAATGATGCCTGAAACGATACAAACGTGTAGGATGATTGCTCACCTCGTAATTCCAATTGAAGCGCTATGACCGAACCCGATACCACCGACCTAAGCGATCAGCAGTTACTTCGCTATTCTCGCCACATTTTGCTCGACCAGATCGGGATTGAAGGCCAGCAAAAGATCAGTGGTGCGCATGCGCTCATTATCGGCGCCGGTGGCTTGGGATCGCCAGCCGCGCTTTATCTCGCCAGCGCTGGGGTCGGCAAAATCACGATTGTCGATCATGACACCGTCGATCTGACTAACTTGCAGCGGCAGATCTTGCATACCACCGCACGCGTCGGACAATCCAAAGCCAACTCCGCCAGACAGACCCTAGCAGCCATCAATCCCGAGATTGAGATCGTCACTTTGGAAGAAAAAATCGGTGGCCAACGCCTGCAACAGCTTGTCCAAAACGCCAGCGTCGTCCTGGATTGCTGCGACAATTTCAGTACCCGCCATGCGGTCAACCAAGCTTGTGTGGAATCTGGTACTCCACTGATATCTGGTGCAGCGATCTCGTTTGACGGACAAATCAGCGTATTCGACAGCCGCGAGATAACATCCCCCTGCTACGCCTGTCTGTTCCCCCCAGACCAGCAATTTGAAGAAATCCAATGTGCCAGGATGGGCGTATTTGCACCGCTAGTCGGCATCATCGGCAGCATGCAAGCCGCCGAAGCACTCAAAGTCATCATGGGCATAGGCAAACCGCTACTCGGCCGCTTGCTACTACTCGATGCGCAAACCATGGAATGGACGCAAATCCGCGTGGCGCGCAACCTTACATGCACGGTTTGCGGTCAGCGACACCACACTGTAATAAATCAAGAAGACGGTTCTTAGATCTATTAATGCCAACTTCCAGACTAATTATTGACGTCGAACGCTCATGTGATATTTGAAAGAAACTTATTGGATTTAAGCGATAAGCTTCTTTGCATCCGAAAATGAACTAAAAGCTTCTAGCGCATGGAGCGAGTATACGTACGCAGCTCCAGCATTCAATGAAATTGCTGTTGCAAGAGCAGCAGCAATCTCAGCCTCAGTAGCCCCATGGGTAGCGGCTGCCTGAGCATGAGTGCCAATACAACCGTCACAGCGCGTCGTTACGGCGACGGCAAGAGAGATCAGCTCACGTGTCTTGGGATCAAGTGCGCCGCCGTCCGCAGACGCCAAATCCAGCGCCTGGTAAGCAGCCACCATTTTAGGATGTGCTTTACTTAAGGTACCGAACGACTTTTTAATATGAGGGACGAGAGACTTCCAATCTGAAAACATAATGAACTCCAGTAGTTTCTAAAGGGATACAACGAAACTATTGTATTCAGGATTGTCAGAAAAACGATAGTTCTAAAGAACCAAGAAACTACGCATTCGTCTCAATCCGTTTCATTCAAAGTGAACCGTGATTTATTTCTGATTAGCCGCTACATTTTCTTGAAGTTGTTGCCGATATCTTCCCGGTGTGAATCCTGTGTTGATACGAAACGCCTTGCCAAAAGCGGCTTCAGATTGATAGCCGACTTCCATGCCGATGTCACCCGCATTTCGTTTGGTATGAAGTAATAATGCACTGGCCGTCGCCATCCGGACATGCGAGAGAAACTCCAATACGGTCATACCGGCTTTGGCTTTGAAGTGACGCGCATAAGTGGCCCGAGACATGGCCGCCCTAGCACCAAGTTCGGCAATGGTCCATTGATGCCCGGGGGCGATCATCAATGCTTGAATTGAAGCACTCAACCTGCTATCCGTTAACAGTGTCAGAATATTTGGTACATCCGATTGATGTTCACCATAAATTCTCAGTGCCATGACAAGCAAGGCCTGACTTAACGAGGTAACGATCGCTAGTGCTCCGGAGTTCTTGCTATCCGCCTCGTCGCGTATGAGAGCAACCAACGTTTGTAATGCAAGAAGAGGATGGCTCCTCGCTAAAGAAATATGTAATGGATCAGGTAATGTTCCAAATAATAGTGCGGCTGACCCTCTCTCGCAAAGAAAGCGTCCGCACAATAAATCTGCATTGATCGCCCCCTTACCATTACTGCGTAATGGCAGAAAGTCGCCATCATCTTCTAACGTTGACTTAATTGGCATACTACCACCCAGGTTATCCCGCACTAAATGCGCTCCACCGTTCGGATACAGCACAAAATCGCCAGCCTCCAGGATTAACGGTTTTGAGCCTTTCGTCTTAATAACACATGTCCCGCTCAAAACTAAATGAAACGGAACGACTCCCTCAGCTTCTTGTTCGTGCTGAATAGAAAACGCGCCCCCCAACAAGCACCGAAGGTCAAGACTGGCTTGCGGTCGAACTAACTTGATGAGTCGGCTTAGAGGATCCATATGGTTTATATAAGATATGAAGACCCCTAACGATATTATACGTGGCAATAAAGTGCAATAACGCAAACAAGACGAAACCCGATAACTAATCGATTATTTAACGCGCTCTACCTAAAGCGTGTTTGTAAATGTCTTAACATTTAAGAATGTCTCAAAACTGACCATTGCCATGGGTCGACCAAAAAGATATCCCTGAAAAGCATTGCACCCACGCTCGCTTAAAAAAGATCGTTGCTCTTCGGTCTCCACTCCCTCTGCGATCACGGCCAAGCCCATGCTCTTGCCAAGTGCCAAGATCATCTCCACAATTGCAGCATCATTTTGATCGGTCAAGACATCATTAACAAACGATTTATCAATTTTCAACTGGTCAAGCGGCAAGCGCTTCAGGTATGACAGCGACGAATACCCCGTACCAAAATCGTCTAACGAAAAACCAACCCCGCTTGCCTTCAACAGGTTCATTTTAGAAATCGTGTCTTCCAGGTTGTCGACTAACAAGCTCTCCGTCAACTCGAGCTTTAACCGTTTGGGGTCGGCCTGCGTACGTTTTAATATTGTTGATACTTGTGTGACGAAATCAGGATGACGAATTTGACGGGCGCTCACGTTAACTGACATACTGAATTCACCAATATTAAAATCCTCTTGCCATTCCACAATTTTCCGGCACGATTCCTCCAGTACGAATAGACCTAACTGAATAATTATTCCTGTTTCCTCGGCCAGAGAGATGAACTCTAATGGTGGAAGTAGTCCGCGCTTTGGATGCTCCCATCGCACCAAAGCTTCCGCCCCCATCAAGCTACCGTCTACTTTTATTTGCGGTTGAAAATATACTTTAAATTCGTTACGATCCAGCGCCGCAATCATCGATCGTTCGATTGTAGATCGATCAATAATCAACTCGCGAACAGGAGGCGCTAGGTAGCTTGTCTCATTCAAGGTACTTATTGTTGCTTGTTGCACTGCGATGTCATCTCGGTTTAGCAAATTAAAGCTTGGTAACACAACCAACGCATCATCATAGGACTGCTGATTTGTTTCGTTTTCCTTAGTCATTCTTTTTGAAATATCGATATAGGTAACGACATAATTAGTACCAGTCCCTATACTGCATCTGGCGAGTGAAACGGTGCATAGAACAGGATATGCGGTACCGTCAATCTTTCGTAAATATATCTCGGCACACCAGAGGTTCTTGCAAAACGAAACACCGGAGAGTAATTTTATTGCGAGAAGCGCAAAATAGATGAGAAAGGAGCGGCC